>JAGVWH010000010.1 GCA_018304365.1 Nanobdellati archaeon | reverse complement strand
TTTGATTATAGTTAAAACTCGATCTTCGTGATCTCTTAGTTTTATTATTGCCTGCGTCATTATGATTTATAATAAAACGTAATATTTAAGGGTTATGGCTACAATAAGGTTTAAAAGAATTGATATTTCTAGATGTTAGTAAGAGATGGTACTAAGAGGACAATATGCAAAATCAGAGAGCAAGAGAAGAATACGGAATAGTATTGGATTTTCTCCAACACGGCTACGCAGACGACTCGAGACCTTTGCATAAAAAAGAACCTATTGTCCAAGTTATTGGGAAAGAGTTTTTCACGTTATTAGAATTAGTTCCTCTGCCAAATGTGAAATTAAAACCTAGTGATGAAGTTTATATCGGCGAGGGAAAACGGGATCAAATTTCTTATATAAAAGGAGCTCTTTGGGAAAAGAGACTTACGCAAACAGCTCGAAATGAACTTCCATTCATAGTTGAAAAAATAGTAAGCGCAAATGAAACTAAATTTATTGACTTTTTTAATAAAGCAGGACCGATAAGTCTTAGAGCCCATCAGTTAGAAATATTGCCAGGAGTAGGCAAAAAGCACGCGACTGAAATAATAAAAGCTAGAGAAGAAAAGCTATTTGAAAACTTTGACGATATTAAAACAAGAGTAACAGCTATGTCCAATCCCAAGAAAACAATTGTGCAAAGAATATTGGAAGAGCTCGAAGGTAAAGATAGATTTAGATTATTTGTGAGAGCCTGAGCAGAGCAAAATAGGTTAAAAGCGACGGAAAGCCTTTTAAATTGTCTATATTGAAATATATAATGGCAAAAAAGAGTATGGATCCACTAGGACTAGCTATTACTTGGAAGGCTAAGGCCGATAAAGAGCTAAAAGAAGAAGGTCTAGATTTTTCATATAACCAACACCAGTGCATTGAAGCGTTTTTAATGACCTTAGGAATCACTCCTAGCACTTACAGTGATGATAGCAATATTCCGGAATTCATGAGAGAAACCCAGAGAGGTGAACGTTTTGCTATTGATTTGATAAAGTGTGGCTATGATCCAAAATTATTAGCTATAGGTTATACTATGAACTCAGAAAAATTTGAAGATGCTTTATGGAGATCATATGGTAGAAAAAAAGGACGGTGTGACTTTGTCGATGGTAATTGGAAACAGTATAAAACTGTTAACGAATATTATGATAGTTTGGAAAAACGCCATAGTGGTATTTATACCTTCGACAGATTAGTTGATGGCACCCTTCGCGGTCGGATTAATGTGGTTTCAGATATTAGGTTAGGTCTCGGATTACAAGACCTTATAATCAAACATGGTCTTAATAGCCAAAATAACAAAAAAGCTATCAATAGAATGAGTATGCGCGAAATTAGAGAACATCCAGATGATTGGATAGTTTATTATGCACCCGAAATATCAGAAAAATATAGTATCCAGCAGGGTCTTAACTTCTTAGACGAGATTGCAGCAAATTAAAGATATGTCAGTACAATTTGTTTAGCATTTAACCGCTTTATTTCACTTAATGCTAATGTTACATCGGGCACGTTTTGCAAAGCTGTAAAACTCAAAATTGTTTTGAATTTATTTTTAAAAGGTAAGTGCTCGATATCGGCTTGTACTACCAACATTCCTTTATTTTTGGCTTTCTTTAACATATTCCTGCTAATATCGCAGCCAATTAACTCGACACCAAGAAAATCTTTAAGTAGGCCAGTTCCGCATCCCAAATCTAATATGGGTTTTTGCAATTCCAAATCTTGAAGAGCTAATTCGTATTTCTCTTTCTGGATTTCTGAATATCTTGAATCATAAATATCGGCTGAAGAATCGTACTTGTGCTGTATTTCCTGTTTTTTAGCCATAATTATAAATCCTATGGATTTTCAGTTGGCAAATTCTTTTGCCATAAATTTTTATTCCTTGAGTGTATTTTAAACTTATGCAAATAATACTTGATACAAATGCATTGGTTTATGCCGCTAAGAATAAGCTCGATTTAGTGCAAACGCTAAAAGAGAAATTCGGACTTTTGGCAATTTACATTCCTAACTTAGTTATAGAAGAGCTAAAAATTCTAGTTAATACGGCAGATAAAGCTTCGGACAGAGAAGCTGCTTCTTTAGCCTTGAAAATAATACAGCAGAAAAAAATCAAAGAAATACAGCTCTCGGGAGAGACGGACAAAGCAATAGCTGAATATGCAATTAAACATCAATCCGGAGTTTTAACGAACGATTTGAAGCTCAAATATCTTCTTAGAAGCGGACACGTAAAAGTCTATGTTATGCGTCAAGGAAACCATATTGAAGAATGGAATTAGGATTCTTTCATACGTTTCCTTATACGAATAGATGCAGCAATAACAAAAATAAATACGGCTACAAGAAAACCTAAGCCGGTAGTAACATCTTCTACTTTATCTGTAAATAATATAGCACCAATTACTGCAACATTTATCAAAATAAATCCATTTAATAAAGCTCTATAATCCTCTAACTCAATATTAAATTCTCTATCATTAAGCATTTTTTAATAACAACCATAGACCTATTCCAAGCACAACTAAACCAAAAAGTGTAGTAGCGCTAGTTTTAACAAGATTAATAGTTTCTGGACCAAATGCGAGCAATAAACCAAATAAAGCCAATACTATACCTAAAGCATATTCTGATTTTTTATCAAATATCATATGTTTAAACATACGAGATTTAATTTAAATGTTTCTTTTAAATAAACAAAGAATAGTTTTCAATAGGTTTTTAAAGCCAAAAAGGTCGGTCTAATTAGATTACAATGCATTACAAATCAGAAGTAGAGGGAGTTGTCAGAGTACCGCCACGCTCATTTAACGATGAACTAACAGAAGCGATAGAAAAGCAACTAAAAGGCGACTACGAAGGACGAATATTCGGTGATTTGGGCAAAGTAATAGCTATACTCAATATAGCACACATCGGCGAAGGAGTAATTATACCAGGAGACGGCGCAGCATATTACCGAGTAAAATTCACAATATTAAATTACATTCCAGAAATAAATGAGCTTGTCAACGGCGAGATAAAAGACATTGCAAAATTCGGTGCATTTGTTGACTTCGGACCATTTGAAGGAATGGTACACGTTTCACAGACAATGGATGACTACGTTTCATTTTCAAAAACTGGAGCTTTAACTGGAAAGCAAACAAAACGAACTTTGAAAACAGGCGATAAAGTTAGAGCAAGAATAGTAGCGATCAGTATGAAAGACCCGAGAACGCCAAAAATAGGTTTGACAATGAGGCAATCTTACCTGGGAAAAGCTGAATGGATGGAAGCTGAATCAAAAAAGGAAATAAAGAAAGAAACAAAAGCAGCAAAGAAAGCTGCTAAAGAGGAATAAATGGTTAAGAAAGCGTGTAAAACTTGCGGAGCATTAGTGATGAAGGATATTTGTCCAACTTGCCACGATTCCAAATTAACTGAAAACTGGAAAGGAAGAGTAATAGTCATAGAGCCAGAAAACTCGGACATTGCAAAAAAGATGGGTATAAAGAAAAAGGGAGAATACGCAATTAGAAAATAAAATGGATATCGACATAACTAAAACAAACGAAAATAAATTATTCGAAAGAAAAGAACTCAAAGGTGAAATAGCACACTTCGGCGAATCTACTCCAAAGAGAGCGCAATTACGTGAATTATTATCGGCTAAATTAAATGTTGACAAAGCTGTTGTATCTATTAGAAAAATACTTTCAACTTTCGGTGGCAAGACAAAGCTTTCCGCTATAATTTACAATACCAAAGAAGCTTTTGACAAGTTTGAACCAAAATATATAATTAAAAGACATCCTGCAGAAGAGAAAAAAGAAGCTATAGCAGAAAAGGCAGAGGGACAATAAAATGCCAAAGAAAAAAACTAAACCAGGATTATCAACAAATAAATATTCTAAATACAAAATAAATGGCGATAAGTTAACGAAAGGAAAAACTTGTCCAAAATGTGGCCCTGCTGTTTTTGTTGCAGAGCATAAAGACAGAATAGGCTGTGGTCGATGCGGCTACACAGAGAAAATTAAACAATAATTATGTTATGTCTCGGAATTGAATCAACTTCACATACAATTGGACTTGGCATTGTTGATGACGACGGAAATATTCTTGCGAACGAGCGCAGCACTTTGACAACAGAATCTGGTGGAATACATCCGCGCAAAGCACTTGAGCACCATCATTTATTCTTCGGACTCTTGCTCGAGAAAGTATTTGACACCGCAAAAGTAAAACCTTCAGACATTGATTTAATTGCATTTTCCAAAGGTCCTGGTTTAGGCGGGACATTAAGAGTCTCCGCTGCTGCGGCAAGAGCACTAGCAACGAAATTAAATATTCCTTTGATAGGTGTAAATCATCCTATAGCACATATTGAAATCGCAAAACTTACATCTGGATTTAAAGATCCAGTCATACTTTATGTCTCTGGTGCTAACACACAAATAATTTCTTTAGCAGCTGGAAGATACAGAGTAGCCGGCGAAACGCTTGACATCGGAATAGGAAATTTCCTTGATGCATTTGGAAGATATATTGGATTAGGCTTTCCGCAAGGTCCAAAAGTCGAGGAACTAGCAAGTAAAAGTAAAACCTATATTGAACTTCCTTACACAATCAAAGGAATAGATTTTTCTTTTTCCGGAATTTTAACAAATTTAAAACGCATATCAAGTAAATATAAACCCAAGCTAAGCAAAGCTAAGCTGGGCCCAGCGAAACAATATGTTTCGCTTGGGAAAGAAGATTTATGTTATAGCACTCAGGAAACTGTTTTTGCAATACTTACTGAAGCGGTAGAACGGGCTCTTGCTCATTTAGATAAAAAAGAATTGCTAGTAACGGGCGGGGTTGCTGCAAATAAACGATTAGGAGAAATGCTAAATACTATGTGCAAAGCGAGAGGAATAAAATTCCATCAAGTTCCGCGAGAGTTGAGTGGAGATCAAGGTGCTATGATTGCTTGGTTAGGAATTCTAGAACACAAAGCTGGAAGAAAACAAACATTGAAGCAAACTGAAGTTGACAAGAACTGGAGAGCGGACGAAGTAGATGTTATCTGGACTTAGGACTAATTAATAACATAACCAGTAATAGTTTTTCCAAATTCTACTAAATTTCCAAGTATATCTTTCGTTATTTCGGGCTGATACCAAAGTCCTAAAAGTATTAGCAGGAATACAAGAATCATAAAGTCTTTCACTTGTCCGCGTTTATTCATACCCTTACCTTTCCCCACTTCATACTTATGCTTTTCTTTAGCTCTTAATACTTCTTTTTCCAGCGCTTTTATAGCCCAGCTTACAGCTGTATTAAAATCGAAATCTGCCTGTTCAGACGTAAAAGACGAACCCGGAATAACTAAATACAAATGAATAGAATATTTTACTCTGCCTCTTCCTTCCTCAAACGTTTTTACATAACATTTAAATTCTGTTACATTACCTACATTATCTAATTTAGAAAGTGCTTTGTTCATCGTAGTTTCTAAAGAACTTTGCTGGAAAGGTCTCAAATTATCAACACCAGATATATGAATTTTTGAGCTTGTTGCAGATATAGTTTTTTTGGATTTCTTAATAACCGTATCAGCAGACACCATATGATAACAAGGGAAACCCTTTTAAAATACCTTTTGGAAAGGAAAACACTGCTTAGGCAGTAGCTAACGCGAGACGCTTATAGAAAACAAGTTTCCTGTTCAAGAGCTACTGCAGCAGAACTCAAGGTATGGAAAAATCTCAAATATTAGATGCTGTTAAAAAAGCTCGAGAATCAAGAAAGAGAAATTTCTCTCAAGGTTTTGACATAGCTATATGCCTCAAAGATTTTGATGTTAATAAAAATAACATAGATGATTTTATCAAACTCCCAATGGGTAGAGGTAAAACTCTGAAAGTTTGCGCTTTAGTTGGTCCTGAAATGAAAACTGCGGTAGAAAAATTCTGCGATTTAACTATAACTACTGATGAATTTAGTAATTACGAAGATGCAAGAAAAATAAGAAAATTAGTGCGAGAATATGAGCATTTTATTACTCAAGCAAATCTTATGCCTCAAATTGCTAAAACTTTTGGTAAATATCTGGGTTCAATAGGAAAAATGCCAAGCCCAAAAGCCGGGCAAATAATTGCACCAAAAGCTAACGTTGAACATATAGTAAAAAATCTGAGAGATACAATAAAGCTTAGTGCCAAAAAAGCCCCCGCAATTAATTGTCCTGTCGGAAATGAAAAGATGTCAGACAGCGATGTTGCTGAAAATATTCTTTCAGTTTTAGATAGATTAAATCAAACTCTTCCAAGAGGCAGCCAAAATATTAGAGCTGTCTATGTAAAAACTACAATGGGAGGTCCAATTAAAATATGAAAACCAAAGCTGTAGCAAAATGGAAGCAAAAAGAAATTGGTGAGCTCAAAGAGCTTACATCTAGATACAAAACTGTCGCAATCGTGGATTTAAAGAATTTGCCAAACAAGCAGCTGCAAATAGCAAGAAAGAAATTAAGAGGCAAAATAGTTTTCAAACTCACTAAGAAATCTTTAATCATAAAGGCGTTTAAAGATTCTGGAAAAGAATTTTTAATAAAACTTAGCACTTATTTAAGCGGAACGCCTGCAGTTATCTTTACAGATATAGATGCATTTGAATTATTCAGACTTTTGAAACAAAATAGGCAATTTATGGCAGCAAAACCAGGACAAATTGCACCAAATGATTTATGGGCGCGGGCTGGACCAACATCATTCGTTCCTGGTCCTATAATTTCTGACCTGGGAAAACTTGGAATTAAAAATAAAGTTGAAGCAGGTAAAATAGTTTTCATAAGTGATACTCTGCTTGTAAAAGAAGGCGCAGTAATAAACGAAACTGCAGCAAGTATGTTAGGTAAATTAGGAATTGAGCCAATTGAAGTTAAAGTCAAAATGACTTATGCGACAGACGATGGCGAGATTTATGCTGCAAAAGTTATGGATATCGATCCGGTTGAAATTGCTAATAAAATCAGACAAGCCGCACGTGACGCATTTAGTTTAACTATCGGACTTGGAATAGTAAACAAAGAAAACGCATCATACTTGATTGGAAAAGCCTACAGAGATACAAAAGCACTTGCAGATAAAATAGGATTAAGCAAGGGCGATGTTCAGGCTCTTAAATCAGAAATTAAAGAGG
This sequence comes from Nanobdellati archaeon, assembly GCA_018304365.1. Lineage (GTDB taxonomy): Archaea > Nanobdellota > Nanobdellia > UBA10117 > UBA10117 > JAGVWH01. The sequence goes on along the minus strand of JAGVWH010000010.1, from coordinate 9,199 downwards.
AGTAAATATGGAATATATATACGCAGCTATGTTGTTGCATAAAGCAGGTAAGGAAATTACAGAAGACTCCATAGAAAAAGTACTAACAGCTACCGGTACAAATGTCGATAAAGGCATAGTAAAGGCAACTGTGAGCGCTTTAAAAGATGTGGACATCGATAAAGTAATATCCGAAGCAGCCGCAGTACAAGCAGCACCTATAGCCGTAGCTTCAAGCGCTTCAGCAGATAAGAAAGAAGCACCAAAGGCTGAAGAAAAGAAAGTAACTGAAGAAGAAGCTGCAGCTGGATTAGGCGCATTGTTTGGCTAAGACCCGATTATGTTAGACAACACTGAAAATGGAAGACGAAGCAAAACGAAAGCTAGATGAGCTAAGAAGAAAGATAGAGCAGAATAGCGCTGAGCTTAAAAGAATAAATGAGGAAAAAGAACTCAAGTATAAGGAAAAAAATAAACTTGACAAACTGCTTTTCTCATTTATCAGAAATGCTAACGAAATTCGTGATAAAAAAACTAAAACAGATATAAACATAAGACAGCTAAAAAAATCCCGCGAGGGTTTGAATGCAGAGCTCAAAAATTTATTTGGCAAGTTAAAATTCTTCCATCAATCTAAATTCGAAAAGCCGAAAGTTTCTCCCGAAAGCATAAAGAAACAAATTGATGCGATACAGTTCTCAATTGAAACCGAAGCCTTGAGTTTTGAACGTGAAAAAGCATATATGGAAAAGACACGCGCACTAAAAACTCAATTTGCTGAAATTCAGAAATCTTTTGGAAATATTAAAGATTCAAAAGTGTCTAAAAAAGATATTTTTGACAAGAAAAAAGTTGCTGATGCAACACACGAAAAAATAATTAATTTAGCTACTGAGAGCTCCAAGGATTTTGAAACTCTTACAGATTTATCGCGCAAGATTTCAGATATCAAGAAAAGGAAATCTGAAATGCAAATTTCATTAAAAGACTACAAAGATAAAATTGAAGCTCTAAATCAAGATTTGGAAACTTGTCTTAAGTTATGGTCTGAACTTGTTCCACAAGAGCCATCAGTCAAAAGGCCAATTATGGACGTCATTTCAAAGCTAAAAGAAAAGAAAGCTTTCACAAAAGACGACATATTAGAACTGCAAAGAAAAGCATTCAGGCAGAGATAAGACTTTCTGTCAATATTGAACATAAATAAAAATAAATAAGCTTGTCCTCACTTCTTTGCCGATGGATATTGATAAAAAGAAGTTAGCAAGTCAATTCTCTAAAGATTGGAAAAAACATTACAATCTAGAAGTATTTGCAAATCGCGGTTTCATAAGAAAGAGGTGTAACTCGTGCAAGAAATTTTTCTGGACATCCGACAAAAAAAGAACGAAATGCGGAGATAGCACTTGCGAACCTTATGGTTTTATTGGTAAGAAAATTAAAGGCGCAACAGATTACACCGGAACTTGGTTTAAATTTTCAGATTTCTTTGGTAAAAATGGCAGAACTACAATCAATCGCTATCCAACAATTGCAAGATGGAGGGATGATACTCTTTTTACACAAGCTTCCATTTATGCATTTCAGCCGTATGTAGTTACGGGCGCAGTAAGACCTCCGGCTAATCCATTAGTAATGGCGCAGCCCTGTTTCAGATTTAACGATTTAGAAAATATTGGTATAACACAAAGACATTACTCGGGATTTGTAATGCTTGGGCAGCACAATTTTATTTCATCGAAATTCGGGCACAATACAAATTGGAAAGACGAAGATATAAGATTAGTTTTTGATGTTATGAATAATTTCGGAATCAAAGATCAAGATATAACTCTTTCAGAAAGTGTCTGGGCGGGCGGTGGAAATGCCGGTCCTGCATTCGAAGGATTCTACAAAGGAATGGAATTTGTAACAACTGTATTCATGCAATATCAAGCTACTCCGTCTGGTTTGAAAGAATTACCAATAAAAACTATTGATTTCGGATGGGGTTTGGAAAGACTTGCATGGCTGCTAAACGGAACACCAACAAGTTACGAAGTTGCATTTGATCCTGTAGATAAAAAATTCGCTAAAGAATTAAAATTAAATTTAAACAGCGCTTTGATGAAAAAATATGTATTAAATTCTGCGAATATGGATTTAACAGAAATTGATGCAAACAAAGCTTGGAAAACAGTTGCAAAAAAAATAAAAGTAAATGAAGAAAAATTAAGAACAGAAATAGAACGCGTACAGGCATTCTATTCAATTTTGGATCATTCGCGTACTTTATTATTTGCTTTAGCTGACGGCGGTTTGCCTTCCAATTCAGGAGGCGGATATAATTTAAGATTTATTTTGAGAAGAGCTTTGAGATTGGCTGAAAAATATGGATGGAAAATCAAATTAGGAGATTTAGCTAGAGACCACGCACAAGCCCTTTATGGAAATTATAAACCTAGGCAAGTTGCAGATGTTGCTGGCAGAGAATTAATGGAAACTGGACAAATACCAATGTATCCTGAATTAGTAGAAGCTCTACCTGATGTAGAAAAAGTTTTGGCATTTGAAGAAAGCAAGCATCTAGAATCGCAGCAAAAAGTCGCTTCGGTTATGGGTAATATTTTCCAAAAGAAAAAGAAACTTACAACTGATGATTTAGTAACCCTTTACGAAAGCAAAGGCGTCCTGCCTGAAGATATTAAAGCTCAAGCAGATAAGGATAAAATCAAATTTGAAATTCCTTCTAATTTCTATTCCGTTTTAGCTGACAGACATACAGAACAAAAGGAAACAAGGCCAAAAGACTTGATAAATATAAAGGGCTTTCCAGAAACTAAAGCGCTTTATTATGATGATGAAAATCTAAGAGAGTTTACTGCTAAAGTGCTTGGCGTTATAGACGGCAAATATGTTGTATTGGATAAAACTGCATTTTATCCAACTGGCGGCGGTCAGCTAACAGATACCGGAACATTAAACGGCAAAGAAATATTTGGAGCAGAAAAAGTTGGCGGTGTTATTTTACACGAAGTTCTAACAAATGTTTTCAAAGAAGGACAAATGGTTGTTGGAAAAATAGACTGGGAAAGAAGAAAAGCTCTTACACGAAATCACGATGCAACGCATATAATTAATGGTGTTGTGCATTCTTATCTCGGACACCACGTTTGGCAGGCTGGCTCAGAAGTAAGTCCAGATAAAGCCAGATTAGATATTACGCACTTTGCACCACTGACACAAAAAGAACTACAAGATATAGAAAAACTTGCAAATGAAGTGGTATTTTCCGATGTACCAATTACAAAAATAACTTATCCGAAAGATCAAGCAGAAAAGAAATTTGGATTTAGAATTTATCAGGGCGGATTTATTCCAGGAGCAGATATAAGAATTTTAGAAATAAAAAACATAGATATAGAAGCTTGTGGCGGAACACACGGTAGCAAAACAAGCGAAACCGGATTTATCAAAATTCTAGGCAGTAAAAAAATACAGGATGGAGTTGTGCGAATTGAATTTACAGCCGGACCTAAAGCTATAGATGAACTTCACAGGAGAGAGAATCTTTTGCACGAAGCGGCAGATGTATTTTCTGTTCCTATTGAACACGTACCCCAGACTTCCAGGAGATTTTTTGAAGACTGGAAGAAATTGAAGAAAGAAGTTGAAAGATTAAAGCAGATGTCAAAACCGCTGCAACAACAGCAGCCGCAAGTGCAAACAAAACAAAAGAAGAAATAATTATACTTTTACTGGCATAATTGTTACCGAGCCGAACTTTTTAGTTTCTTTGGCGTTATATTTTGTGCTAGCCTCACCTTCAAACCAAGGTGCTTTGCCATTTGGCACTTGCTCATACCATTTCTGAACATAAAATGCCAAATCCCAGCCGTCAAATGGAAATTCTAGGTGATCATTTGCTTCGTAATGTCCGGAGCAAGGTATCCTGCCGGAATAAAATTCCCTTTCTTCTTCTGGCATTTCTGCAAGCCTTTTTGGAGTGCATCCCTGAAAGCCGTCATAGCAATGCCTTGTAACCATCGGGTCCAGACACAATCTTATCAAAATTGTCTCTAGAGGCAAAACAACTCCCTCGTCAGAGATTATTGCATTGCATTTTCGCCGAATTATAAAGGTAGGCTCCTCCTTCTCGAATTTTTTCAGCCTTGCTAGATAAAAGTTATATAATTTTTTGAAATATTTCTCATCTTCTGGATTTTCGTCCCAGTCATCCGGTCTCGGATCGCTGGGTGGGTCTTCGAAATATACTCTCTTGCCATTAGTTTCATAGCTGACAACAAAGCTTGGCCTTAGCTTTTGTTCGTCTACCTGAATGCATCTTAATCGTCCTTCCAAATCATTAGTTTTTGCCTTGTGCTCTTTATCCGAAGGGCAAATGTCATGCTTTGTGTAAGGCAGCTCAAATTTTGAGTAAAGTTCACTGATTTCGGCTACCCCATCTGGCGCTGTCAAGGCACTCTCCTAGAAGCTCGCCTTTCATGTTATTGCCTTGCATCAAGAATTTTGCCTGATCCTTTGGTGCCCTATTAGATTTATCCCCGTCGGAATTCAGCGTATTAGGCTCTTGGCCTTGGAAAACTCTGATGAACGTATATGGCAAACCCATAACAAAAGCTAAAACTAAAGAAATAAATAACTTCTGCAATTACTTTCTTTATTAGACCTTTGCTGGCGTAGCTGTAGCCGTCTCTGCTGGAGCTGTAGCTTGTGCCACTGCAGCGGCAGCTGCAGCTGCTTTCGCCTTTTCAAAATCAGATTTTAATTTTGTAACTCTAGATTTCCATTCTTTCTGTTTTTCTATAGTAAGAACAATTGTTTCAGCATTAATTTGCTTATCAAACTTTCCCTCATTTACTTGTTTTGTAAATTCCTTTGGATGCATTCCTTCTACTTCAAATCCTAAACTTACACAAGTACCAGCTAATTCTTTAATTATATCTTTCAAAGTATTTCCAAGAGAATTTTCCTGCTTAATTTTTGCAACTTTTATTAAGTGCTCAATTGTTAAAGCTGATATGGTCATACTTCCAGCTTTGCCTGAGCCAGATTCCACTTCTGCTTCTTTTTTTAATAGAGCTGAACTTGGAGGAACTCCAACTTTTATATCGTAACTCTTATTTTCAATATCAACGAGAACTGTTACAGGAACAGTCATACCAGCCATATCGCCAGTCTTTTTATTAATATCAGAAACTACTTGACCTATATTTATTCCCTTGCCGGCTAGAGCTGGTCCAAGAGGTGGCCCTGCACTCGCTTTTCCACCCGTTACCATCAACTCTACTTTTTCTTGTTTTGCCATTCTAACTTTCTCCGCAAAACGAGATTAACAAAATCTCAAAGGATTTTGGTTTTTCCTGTTTTGCCATATTACTCTGTTACCTCGTCACTGAAAGTATCTTTTAACTCTTTCTGTCGAGCTTCGTCAGATGCTTTCTGCTCTGCTACTTGAGCAGCTTTAGTAATTACTTTTACAGAATCTAAACCAATTGTAATTGGGATTGGAACTGCAGCTTCCAATAATTCCAAAACAATTTGCTGTTTCTGCAAATCCACTCTTACTACTTTTGCTTTCTCGCCTTTGAACGGTCCTGCAATTACAGAAACTATATCTCCTTTATTTACGTCAATTGTTTCTGGTTTGAATTCAACTAAATGTTCTATTTCTGCGTAAGTTGTTGGAGTTCGTAGTACACCTTTTACATAAGGAACTCCTGCAGCAATATGTCTAATTACATCTGGATTGACAGCTTCAACAATTATGTAGCCAGTCATTCCATGAGGATAGATCAAACTGTGTACACCTTGCATCTTTTTAGTATTAGATGCCAAGAAATCCATAACTTGTCCTTCTCTTCCTATTGCTGTTTTTACGATAAATAATCCCATTAAATCCATCCCAATAATTGTATTATCATTGTTATTATGAAACCAATTATACCTATAATAGTTATTCCCAAGCCAGTTGCTTTTGCTGTTGCTTTGTACTCATCTAAACTAGGTTTTTTAGTAATTTTGAGAACTCTATCATACTCTCTTAATTTATTTATTATGTAAGTTCCCGCTTTTCCAGCGGGTATATTTAGCATAGCTACTTTTGGCAGGCTGATTTTTGGTATCTGTGGTATTTTTAGTTCCATTTTTGGTTGTGCCCGCGGCTGTATATCGGCTTTAGGTTGTCCGTCGGGAGAGCCCGACGTAGGTTGATTAGTATCCATAACAACACTGACAGGAAAATGTGACTTTAAAAATGTTGCCTAAAGGACATACCTATGAATTCTAACACCAACGAAATCCTTTGGTGTAAAGCCAAATTTGTCCTCCCTTATCTCAAACGAAACTATTACATATGTTGACAGCGCTCGAACCATAACTAAGCCTTCATAAGACAAATCTGGCTCTATCATCTCAAGCGAATAGTTAGTGTGAAGATCTACGGTTCTTGGAATTGCCACATCGTCTTTCCTTGCAAATTGGTCTACTTCGGCTCTGACTACTGAAACTTTTAGCCCATTTATGTCCCGATGAAATGGGAGAACTTTCACTGGCGCTTTGCTTATTATAAAATCCAAATCACGCTTTAACAAATCCTCATTCAAGCCTTTTTCATTGACGATGTTAAGTCTCAGATATTTTTCAGGAATAGTTAATCCATGGCGTATTTCATAACGTGCAGACTCTACAAGCTCGGTTTCTTTACTGCCATAATAGTTAAGACTTTTCATTGCGTTAATCAACAAACTCTATACCTAAATTATTCTGCAGGTCTTCTCTCTTCTTATCACTAAAAGTTCTATTCTTACCAAAGATCTGCGGACTTTTTACTCCCGTAATTACAAGCATAACTTTTATTGAACTCTGTAAATCAGGAGTCAATTGCGCTCCCCATATGACATTAGCTTTGTCATCAAGTTTACTTGTAATAGTTTCTACTACTTTCTTAGCTTCGTCAAGAGTCATATTTGGACCACCAGAGACATTAATCAAGGCACCAGTTGCGCCGCCAATATCCACATCCAACAATGGGTTCTGAACCGCTTTTTCAACTGCTTCTTTAGCTCTCTGTTCGGTATCAGATTCTCCTACGCCAATCATAGCAATTCCTCCGCCAGTCATAACTTGTCTTACGTCTGCAAAATCCAGATTAATCAAACCAGGTTTAGTAATTAATTCAGCAATTCCTTTTACAGCATTTGTCAGAATTTCATCTGCAACTTTAAATGCAGTAGATAATGGCAATGTTGGGGCTAATTCCAATAATTTATCATTTGGAATTACAATAAGAGTATCAACATTACTTTCTAATTTTTCTAAGCCTTCTAGAGCATTAGAAAATCTTGCATAACCTTCCATAGTAAACGGCATTGTTACAATAGCTACTGTAAGTATACCCATTTTTTTTGCAACTTCTGCAACTATTGGAGCAGCGCCGGTTCCAGTACCTCCGCCTAATCCGCACGTAATGAATAATAAATGCGAATCTCTAAGAGCTTCTTTTATGTCAGATTCTGTTTCTTTGGCAGCGTTCTCTCCAACTTTTGGATCTGAGCCAGCTCCCAAACCAGCAGTCAATTCCTTTCCAATTAAAATTTTCTTGTCGGCTACAGTTGCTATTAAATCCTGTGCATCTGTATTTATTGCGATTGTCTCTACGCCAATTATTCCTATCTCAAAAATTCTATTAATCGTATTGTTGCCCGCTCCACCTATGCCTATTACTTTTATTCTAGCTTTCTTACTAGCTAAAATTCTATGAAGTTCCTCATCTTCCTGAGAAACTACACTGCTTTCAAAATTTGCGGGTAGAGTAACCAACATTAACACCTCGAGCCAATTGTTAATTGTTAGTGACTTCTACGACGTATATAAAGATTTGTTTGCTGAGAAATAATTTTTCAATAACGCCAACAAATTAGGCGATGTCTATCGGTTTTCCTTTCGCTTCCAGCACAAATTCTTCAAGTTTTTTCTTGAATAAATCTATGAATTTCTCGTTAGGTTTGGCTTTAGCTTTGACTTCTATCTTATCACCAAATTTTATACTTTCTGTGTTGAAAAACATATCACTTATAGCTTTTATTTTATCTTCAACTTTAGTAATTTGTTTATTTAGCTTAATAGTATAGACTAAATTTCTTCCTGAAAGCGGATGATTGAAATCTAATGTAACTCTACCGCCTGTTACAGAACGAACTGTTGCAATTGCACCATCGACAGTCAATCTCAAGCCCGGAAATGGTGAGAGGTCCTTCTCTTTGAATGTTTTTAGCGGTACAAGCTGAATTAATTTAGGATTTTTAATTCCAAATGCGTCTTCTGGTAGCAACTCTACTGTAATTTCTTCTCCGATATTATGACCTTCCACCGCAGTTTCTATTTTAGGAAATATTTTGCCTGCTCCTAAGCATATCACAACCGGCTCGTATTTTCTCTTCTCATCAAATACTTTATTTTTCTTGGCATCTTCAGCATTTGTTAAATCGAAAACCTGCTGGCTGCCTTTGATTCTTCCTATAAAATCTATTTCTACAAAGTCGCTGTGTTTTAACATAAAGATTTAAAGTGGAAGACTTCTTCTATTGGGGAAATTTGGAGAGAGCGTCATAAAGAACAAAATATATCTGTGCCATTTGAAGATTATTGGAAAAATACAGGCATATCTGATAATAAAAAAATAAATGACGAATTTTTGAAATTAGTTAATAGAGGAAAAATAATAGCAGACACAAGATATGCTCACATTTACAGCGACAAAACTTTGAAAGTTTTCGTAACAGCGCCAGTCGTAATTAGAGCGTTAAGAGCATTTAAGTCCTCAAAATACATTGGGAAAGATTGCGAAAGTATTGAACAAATACTCGAAACGAGAGAAAAAGATGAAGTTATGATGGGTAGAAAATTATACGGAGATACGTATGATTACAGATCTCCAGAACATTACGATTTAATTATTGACAGCGGCTTGATGAGTGTAGAAAAAGAATATAACGCTATATTAAACAAAATGCAATTATCAATAGCGGCCACTTAATATTAAGTGGGACTGGCCGGATTTGAACCAGCGACACCGCCATCTTCAGTGACGTGCTCTCCCAGGCTGAGCTACAGTCCCAATGATATTGAAAATCTCGAGATTTTCAAGACCAGAAAAGCATCAGCTTTTCTTTGAATACTTACAGAAGATTAGTTTTTAATCTTAATCCTTTAGCACAAG
>JAGVWH010000009.1 GCA_018304365.1 Nanobdellati archaeon | reverse complement strand
TTTTGGATCTATAAATTTTATAGATGCGTGAGGATTTACAATTGCTGTCTCTTTCAAATATTCGCTGACAGATGCTTTCTTTTCAACATACTTAGCTTCAAGTTCAACTTCAACTCTTGTACCATGTTCATTTTTCCAGTCTATTGTTGTCTGACTCAAAACTATTGGTTCATTTTTCATTACATCTATTTTTACTTCCACTACTGTCGCTTGTTTTGCTGATTTAGTTTTTGTAATAATTCTGGCCGGCTTGCCGGTTGTATTTTGAGCGTACAAAACTACAGCGGATATACCAATACCCTGCTGTCCTCTTCCTTGCTTTCCGCCAAAAGTCTGGAATTTCGAACCGAATAATAATTTAGCAAAAACCTCTCCTATTTTATTAGGTATTATTCCTGGACCATTATCTTCAACAATCATTTTGTATCTGTTTAATTCTATTTGCTGTATTTGAATAGAAATGTCTGGAAGAATATCTGCTTCTTCGCAGGCGTCTAAACTATTGTCAACAGCCTCTTTTACAGATGTTAATAATGCTCGTGTAAGATTGTCAAAACCTAACAAATGTTTATTTTTTTCGAAGAATTGAGCTACAGAAATTGCCCGCATTTCATTGCCTATTTTTTTAGCGTAATCTTCACTCGCCATTTGTTTTCTCCTTTTTCCTCTCTAAAAATTGGTACACGCTACCATGCTTTGAACCAGTTAAAAACATTTCTACGGCTTTTCTGGCGTTTTGGACATTCTCTATCGATCCTATAATTGACACCGTTTTTCCATAAACACATATGTCTGTACCAGTAACACGCTCAAGCATACGTTTAGTTTTTCCCTGATCGCCTATTACTAAACCCTTAACTTGTATTTTTCTTGCTCTAGTTTTAGCACCGAAATCAGCTATGCTTATTATTTCCAAGCCGTAATCTTCCTTGAATAATTTTATAGCTATAGTGGGATTGAAACCCCGGCCAATTGCTTCAATAACATTTTTTACAATTGCCAGCTCCAATGCATCTTTGCCTTTGATTGTGACTTCGCCGTCAGCCTGCACAAGTATTTGTACGGCTCCTTTTTGTTCTATTTTTCGCTTAACACTTCCACCCCTACCTACTAAAACTGGCACGCGAACTTTTGGTATCAGAATACTATCTTCAAAACCAGAAAAATCTATATTTTTCTTTGACATCAGAATTCCTGCTGTTCGAATACTTTCAAGTAGCCTTTCTTGCGAAGCCAGTCCGCTTGATTATTTTGATATTTGTAAACTATATCTCCTTTTATGTCGCCTTCGTATTCCCAAGGTTTTACAATTACTACGTTATCTGGTCTTACCCAAAGTTTTCTCTTCAGATGACCGGGCACTCTGCATATTCTCGTTTTGCCGTCAGCGCAAATTACTCTTGATTTACCAAAGCCCAATCTTATTTCAACTATTCCTAAAAGCTCATCTTTTCTTGGCAGCTTTACGCGTACAACTGTTTCTTCGCTTTGCTGTCCTTGAGAGCTTTCTTCAAAATGTTCTTCTTCACCCATAATATACTCTTAAATTCGAGCTTTATAAAGCCTTACTCAGAAAAATCGATACTAAGCGCCTCATTTAGAATTCTTATATTTTTTATGTAATATAACTACGTTTTTATCGCATACATAATCGTGATGACGGAATCCACCTCCAAAACTCTTTGGTACGTGCATTAACTCGTGGATCAACGTTTTCTCTTTTTCATCTTCGGATAGTCTATCATACTTTTCAGATAAAACTTCTATAATATAATGCGCTTTTGTATTCAAGGTTTTTTGCCAAATAGTTGAAAGAGCGTGACAGCGCGCAATTGTGTTATTGCTAGAAGAACCAAAACTTCTAAAACAGGCAACTCTATTCATATCTACGTGCTTGAAATCGAGCTTACTGCATATGTGTAAAACTTTCGATTTAATTTCCGGCGCATATTCATATTTAATCATCCTGTTTCATTAACATATTAATTCGTGTTCTCGGTCTATTTCTGGTTTTATCCCAGCTGTATTGCCTATGGCTCGTACCTATATATGAAAATTTAAATCTCTTTCTTAAATCGTTAGAAAGCTGTTTTGTAGCTTCTTTTGATACTAAATAAATATCAAATCCGTTTTTCTGGTCTTCTATTTTTATTATAGTTGTTTTGTAATTTTTAGTGAACTCTAATATTTTGGCCGCATCTTTTTTATTTCTAACTTGTATGATACCTTTATGATCCTGCGAAATCATATTTCCGCAGTCTTGACATCTTGAGTCTTTGATATAGATATCAGATGACATTGTTTCTTCAAATTTTCTGCCGTCGATATCTAAAATAACATCAACCTGTCCTTTTCGGCCCATTTTTTTAATTTCCAATTTCTTTATAACTGCGCTTTGTGGCAGCATCGCACTTTGTTCCAAAGCCATAGTTAAATAATACTCTGGGGATTCGTCTGTCTTTACCCAAAGTCCTTTCCAATTTACAGCTTTGCAGTCTCTACAAACTCTTACCACTACTTTCTCTGGCAGTTTTGGCTCGTGCTGTGCAAATTTGCAACTGGCGCATAATCCTTCTGAAAAATTAGTTTTGGAACCGCACCGAGGGCAAAATTTGGATTTAATTCCCATACAAATTAATAGTTAAAACCCTAATTAAAAGCCTATCTTACGAGTAAGTTTTGCTGCAATATGTTATTTTGCTCGTTGTTTTCTACGATATAACCTAAGTAATCAATTGAGACTTTGACTATATAATCACCTTTTGATAAAGTCATTTGCGGCAAATTTAAAGCTACTACTTTGCCGGCAGGCAATGCTACATCAGGAAATACTTTTTCATAAACTGTTTTTAACCTATACGTGCTATCATTTTTCAAAACTTCATATTTTACATCTACTCCAATCGAACCTGCTACACCTGCATTCGATACACTAACTAATGGGAAAAAACTATAGCCGTCTTTAGGTGTAGCTGAATATTTAATTGAATCGACTTTGAAATCAGGAAGAGAGGTTACAGTAAGAACAAATGTTGATCTTTCTCCCTGCTCTATTAAATAACCATCATTATCTTTATCGACACACGCTGTTATAGAATAAGTTTTTGGATGACCTTTGTAAAAAATTGTTTTGGTATTGCAATCAGGTCTGTTGCAAATATAACTTTTAACTATTTGTCCATTACATAAATCGCTGCCTTCTCTAAGAATTACTTTTTGTCCAAGGCAGTTACTCAAACCGCTCACTTTAGCGGTAATAGGTTCGTTAAGTTGTACTTGCTGCGGAGATAATTCCAAGACTGCATTGCCTGAACAGCTTGCTGCTGCAAAACCTGTTTGTCCTGAAAATGTTGAAAAGAATATGTATCCAATTACTAATACTAGCGCTATTAGAGGTATATTTGATAAATATATGTAACTAAAAATTCGACTATATAAATTTAGCTAAATGTGAAAAATCTAATGATCTTTCACTTTTGAAAAGCATCTGCTTTTCAATATTATCTACACATTGCGCTATTCAAATTTCATAGCTTCAAGTTTCTCTACTCTCGACTCCATAGGCGGATGAGTTTGGAAGAAACTCATAAGTATACTTGGTTTCAATGGATTTGTTATAAACAAATGAGCTGTAGATTCGGTTGCAAATGGTATAAAATTTCTTTTGGAATGGGTGTGCAGTTTTCTCAAAGCCGAAGCTAATGGTTTTCCATCGCCGAGAAGTTTTGCTCCTGACGCATCTGCTTCATATTCTCTACTTCTTGAAATTGCTAATTGAATGAGCATAGCTATGAATGGAGTTAATATTGCCATAATAAGCAAGTGCATTGCATTGCCGCTGTTTTCATCTCTTGCACCTCCAAATATCGCTCCGAATCTGGCTATGTACGCAACGAAAGAAATTGCGCCGGCAATTGTTGCAACAATTGACATAATTAATATATCTCTGTTACTAACGTGCGAGATTTCGTGAGCTAAAACTCCTTTCAATTCCTCTTTAGTCATAATTTTCAAAATACCTTCTGTGCACGCAACAACTGCGTGCTCTGGATTTCTTCCGGTTGCAAATGCGTTTGCAGATTCATCTGGAATTATGTAAATTTTAGGTTTAGGAATATTTGCTCTTTTAGCTAAATCTTCAACTATATCGTGCAGAAATTTATAGTCTATCTCATTAGCTGGCTTCGCTCTGTAAAGTCTAAGGACAATTTTATCAGAGAAGTAATACGCGCCTAAGTTCATAGCTGCTGCAAGTCCGAGAGCTATTAGCATTCCTAGCTGTTCGCCAAATCGGCCTCCCACGTAGAGCAAGATGCCGGTAAGTATGTGTGTGTGTGTGTGTGTTTCCAAAGCTTCCTGCAATTTATCTGGAGATTCAAGTCCATATTTCTATGCAATTGACTCGTAATCATTAGCTGCGTCTGCAGATTTTTGTGAAACTTGGTCGCTCGCCTTACGCACTCCGCGAACCCTGTCGTCGTTGAGGTTCTTGTTGAGGCTATTCAAGCCAGACCTGTCGTTGAGGAGGGTGCTGAGCCACAAGGCCCGCGCAAATGGTGCCTTCTGCTCTTTCTGATATTTTGGGCCTGCAAGCCAAACTGGAACTTCATTTACGCTTGCTTTTTGGAGGAAGTTTGCATAATCTGCAGTTGCATCTCCAAATACGAATCTTGCCAATCTATTTTTTGCAAATTTCTTTATTGGGATTTTATAGCGTTCATTTTTCTTTAATGTGTAAACTTCACCTGACTTTGCCAGCTTTTCCAAGCTAGCTGCTTCTTCCTCGGAAATGTAAAATTCCTTTCCACTTCCGTAAGCAGCTGTTGCTTCAGCCGGGTGTTTTAAAATTGGAGAGTTTTCTGCGTGTGTGACAAGAATTTGACCGCTTGGGAAATAAACAAAGTTTTCTGCTACCCAAGAGCCATGTTGACTAACATTATGCTCAGGACCTGCCACTATTCTTGCCTGGGCAACTTGCTGTCCTGTTGCTAATGTAGCTTTCTTTCGTTGTAAAGCAGCTAGAGCGTGGTTAAAAGGTGCTACTGCGACTAGCATTTCCAAGTCGCCGAACCTTGTTTCGACTTTGACTTCGACTTCAGTTACCATTTTACATACATTGTGAAAAATATAACTTTAAAAAGATTTTTCTAAATAAAACTACAGAACTTTTGGTTGCTATATAGTTAAACTTTAAAGGCTACTATTAACTAAAAATCATGTTAACTGTAGCTGATTTTACAAAAGCAAGAAATTTTAGCGAGTTAAGAGAACTTTATAAAAAAGAGGGCAAAACTTTCGCTAGTACGGGCAAGCTTTACAGTAAAGCCGTTAAAGACTGGTTTGAGCTTAACAAAGACAAAATTTCGCAAGCTCCTGAAGGCCTACCTGAAGAGTTGCCAGGTAAGACTATTGATTTAAACGGAATTAGTTATCACATAAATGGAGTCACACATTTCAATGTTCCTGGAAAAGTAAGACATTACTACAGCAAACAATTAGAAGACAAACTAGTTGCGTACGAATCTGGATTAGACACTCAGTTTGATATGGGCTACAAAAATGTTTATTGTATGCGAGATTTTAGCGCATTTAGTTTAGAAGTATCGACATCTAATCTTATTGCACTTATTATTGCGCCGCTAATGAAGATACCTATACATACATGCCCTTATTATGAAATCTTTTTCAAACAACCTTCTGCAATCTTGAAACTCAGGGCAAAATTTAATGCGACATACTTGCCACTTCCACTTGAAATGGAGTATGCACAACATAATACGAGCGCATTTACTTATAATCTTAGGTTTGGCCGGTCAATGTATATGACAGAATACCTGCGACAATTAGCCGAGCACAAAGGCGCAAAAGAAATTCACGCCCTTGTCGGATTAAGCCATGAGGTACACATAGCCCATTACTTGGAAAACAAAATTTCTTCACCGAAAATAGAAAAATTAGCTACGCATTATCTGGCAAAAGAACTGGCTGCAAAAGGCGAAATTTAAGCGCCAGCGGCAGGACTTTCAATTAGGAAGTCCGCGGAAGCGAACTCATACTATATTTGAACCTACAATCCCTTTCGGGAACAGTTATCTCAATAGCATATATGCTATGGCTTCTTTCTTTAGATGCCCGGGAGCGTTTCTTTCCGCAACCAAGCCGAATGGTTCGGCTGGGCCCAGCGAAACAAGTTTCGCTCGGGAGAAAGAAAAGCTGCCGTTCGAGACTGTCGCAATCTCCCGCAAAGTAGACTAGCAAAAAGCGTAGTCTTTTGCTTTGTACCGGGTTATGCGACGCTGGCACGCCTAGAAAGTGTTTTATTATACCTTTTAAAGTTACAGCTTGGCTATGGCGTACGAGATAATTGCTGGCAGAGGGTCTAAAGAGCGCGAGAGATTTGGACTCGACGGCACAATATTTATTGGAAAAAATTACGTACAATTTGGCAAAGATATTTCCCTTGCAAATCCGATACATTTGGATATCGCAAATCCGCACGTAATTCTCGTAGCTGGTAAAAGAGGTTCTGGAAAGTCGTACACCCTGTCTACAATAGCTGAAGGTATGCTTGACCTGCCAAAAGAAATTGGAAAAAATATTTCTACAATTATATTTGATACATTGGGTATTTTTTGGACAATGAAATATCCAAATTACAGAGATGATGCAATATTACGCGAATGGAATTTAACTCCCAAAAACTATTCTCCAATTATTTACGTACCATTTGGGTTATTCAAAACATATCAAGAAAAAGGAATACCTGTCGATTTGCCGTTTGCACTAAAACCGAATGAGGTAAGTGCAGAAAGCTGGGCAGAAATGTTTAACATAGATTTAATTTCAGGCGAAGGAACATTAATAGAGCGGGCAGTTGATGCCGCAAATATAACTCTTGGCGATTATGAAATAGATGATTTAATTGAATTGTCAAATCAAGATCACAAATCAACAGATAAAGAAAGAAATGTTATAGAGAACAGATTTGGAGCAGCTAAGAAATGGGGCATATTTAATAAAAGCGGAACAAAAATTTCTCAATTATTTAAGGGCGGCACTAATACAATAATAGATTTATCTGCTTACTCGCAAGTTGAGGGCGGACATAGAATTAAAGCGCTTGTAATCGGTTTACTTTCTAAAAAAATATTACAACAAAGAATGCTCGCAAGAAAAACAGAAGAAATAAATCTTATTTCAAGCGGCGGATTTCTTCTTGGAAAAGAACTAGCATCGACTGGAGAAGACGCTCCGATGATATGGATAATGATTGACGAAGCTCACGAATTTATTCCGCACGAAGACCAAGCTAAAACTTTGGCCACAGAACCATTAATGCAGCTTTTAAGAGAAGGACGCCAGCCAGGAATATCTGTAGTTCTAGCAACACAGCAGCCCGGAAAAATACACACAGATGTTATGACGCAGGCAGATATAGTAATATCTCACAAAATAACTTCTAAAATCGATATAGATGCTCTTAATCTAATAGCATCAACATACCTACCGAAAGCAATTCAATTTTACGTAGACAGCCTTCCAACTACTAAAGGTTCTGCAATTCTAATAGATGATAAGCTTGAACGTATATATCCGATACAGATAAAACCAAAGGCGAGTTGGCACGGCGGTTCGGATCCTACTGCTGTAAGGGAACATCTAAGAGCCTTCAAACTAACATATTGAAACTCAATGGAGTTTCAAGACCAGAAAACCAGGAGTTTTCTTTGATTTAATCAATAAAACAAATTTTTATATGCCCTATAAGCTGGCTTAAAT
Source organism: Nanobdellati archaeon (assembly GCA_018304365.1). Classification (GTDB taxonomy): domain Archaea; phylum Nanobdellota; class Nanobdellia; order UBA10117; family UBA10117; genus JAGVWH01. Next base: position 10,835 of record JAGVWH010000009.1, on the reverse strand, counting down.
CGGTGCTCCTATGCGAAATATTCCAATTTCTGAAATTATAGAAAAAATACACCAAGAAACAGGTTTATCTAAAGAAAAGATATCAGACCAGATTAAAGCTAAAGTGCATACCCTTGACGGCTTGGTTTCTGAGGATGGAGCAGCATACATAATTGCATCTGAATTAGGAGTTCAGCTGCTTAAAGCTCAGACAACAACGCGGAAACTCAATGAATTAGAAGCCGGCGATATGGGTATAGATACTGCTGGAAAAGTAACGCGGATTTATCCAGTGAGAACTTTTGCCAGAAAAGACGGCTCGGTTGGCGAAGTTGCATCAATTGTAATAAGCGATTCCACTGGAACGGCGAGAGTTATTTTTTGGGACAAAAAAACAAGTACGATAAAAGAGGGAAAAATAACCGAAGGCGATGTAATAAGGGTAAAAGATGCTAATGTTCGGCAAAATAATTTCGGTGGCAAAGAAATACATCTAAACATAAGAAGTTTCGTTGCTATAAATCCAAAAGGTCTAGAAATTAAAGCTAGTACCGCTATTACAATAAGAAAAAAAATAGCTAATCTTACGCCCGGAGAAACTATTTCAGTTTTAGGATTGGTTGTGAAAGCATTTCCGCCAAAATTCTATCACGCGTGCAAAGACTGCGGTAAAAAAGTTACATTAACTCCAGAAGGCGCCTTCTGCATACAGCATAATAAAACTGAAGCCGAACAAAATATGCTAGTAAGTATAATATTAGATGACGGAACAGAAACTATTAGATGTGTAGCTTTTAGGCACACTGCTGAAAGTATCTGTGGTTTTACTGTCAAAGAAGGATACGACATACTTACAAAAGACGGCGAAAATGTACTTAACGCAAGACTGGATGAATTTCTGCTTGGAAAAATAGTGGAATGTTCAGGACGCGTCAGAGAAAATAAAAATGTTTCTCAAATAGAACTTATGCTAAATAACATCGACTTAAATCCTAATCCAAAAGAAATAGCGATAAAATTAATGGACAAAAATGGTTAAAACAGAAGAAAAAAAGATAGAGAAAATAAGCGACCTTCCAGGAATAGGTTCAACTACTTTGCAAAAGCTCGAGGAAGCTGGCTTTACAGATATGATGTCGATTGCGACAGCGAGCGCATCGATTTTGATGGACGCGACAGGAATGCTAAAAGCGACTGCCGCAAAAGCTATTTTGGCTGCAAGGTCTGCAGTAGATTTAGGATTTCAAACCGGAGAAGAATTTTTAGAAACAAGATTGACAACTGGAAAAATAACTACAGGAAGCGCCGAATTAAATAAATTACTTGGCGGCGGAATCGAAACCAGGGGACTTAGTGAATTCTTTGGTGAGTTTGGTTCGTCAAAATCGCAAATTGGTTTTCAACTCTCGGTAAATGTTCAGCTTCCAGAAGATAAAGGCGGACTAAATGGTGAAGTTGTATTCATAGACACTGAGGGAACTTTCCGTCCAGAGAGAATAAAACAAATGGCCGAAGCTAAAGGTCTGGATTCTGCCGAAATTCTAAAAAAGATACACGTTGGACGTGCATTTAGTTCGGATCATCAGATGCTATTAGCAGAGAAGATTGATGATTTAATACAGAAAGAAGGTAAAAATATAAAACTAGTAGTTATAGATTCTCTAACATCTTTATTCCGTTCAGAATATGCTGGCAGAGGCACTTTAGCAGACAGACAGCAAAAAATAAACAAGCATCTTAGATCGCTACAAAGACTTGCTGACAAATTTAATATTGCTATTTATATGACAAATCAAGTTATGGCTAATCCTGCTATATTTTTTGGCAATCCGACGACAGCAATAGGTGGACACATCATAGGACACGCATCAACCTACAGAGTTTTCTTAAGAAAATCTAAAGGCGGAAAAAGAATTGCAAGACTGATAGATTCTCCTCATCTACCGGAAGGCGAAGCAGTTTTCCAAGTAAGCAATATAGGTATAAGCGATATAGAATCGTAGCATCAAAATGTTAATTGAAGCATATTATATTTTTGCAATCGTCGCTGTAATAGGTGCTGCGATAGGATCTTACGTCGATTTGAAAGAGCTCTGGATTCCTGATTCTGTAAATTATTTTATGATAGCTTTCGGACTAACTGGACACGCTATAATATCTATATTAAATTCAAACCCATATCCGATATTATTTTCCTTTATTGCATTTTCCATTTTGTGGGCTATTGGATATGTAACGTCGCATTTCGGAGTGTGGGGGGGAGGCGATGCAAAAATGCTTATGGGTTTTGGAGCTTTGCTTGCGACTTTTCCAACTGTAGCAATTTGGCCATTCTTAATAACTGTAATTTTCAATGCAATATTTGCGGGATTTGTTATCAGTTTAATCATAATGACTTATCTAATACTAATAAACTTCAGTCGTTTTAAAACTGAATTTAAAAGTAATTTAAACAAATATAAAATACTTTTATTTTTGGCTAGTTTAACTTTAATTCTGCCTTTAATTGGAATTCTCTTAAAAAATTTATTTATAGCGTATATCGGCATAGTTGTTTTTCCGGCCGCGCTTTTACTTCTAACTGCCAAATCTATAGAAAATATCAGCCTGCATAAATTAATTAGTCCTAGTAAATTAATGGAGGGTGATTGGATATTAGATGAGATTAAAATTAAAGATTTTAATTATGTACCAAAACGTTCTGGTGTAACCAAATCAGAGCTTGAGAAATTAAAAAGTTTAGAGGCTGCCGGAGAAATAAAAACCATAAACGTAAAATTTGGCTTTCCTCTCGGTCCAGGAATTTTAGCTGGTTTAATAATCGGATTAACCCTAGGCGATATTATGGTTAAGGTTTTCTCTTTTTTAATTTAATTTTTTCTATTTTAGTTTTAGATTTTTTAAGTTCATCAACTTCTTTTTTTGGAGCTTTATCAGCTGCTAATTTCTGAGCTGCCGCAACAATTCTACTTTGTATATTTTCGAGCTGCTTATCTGTAACTTTTTTAGCATCCCAATTTAATTTTATTCCGTCGTTCTCAAATCTCGGAATTATATGAATATGAACATGTGGAACTGCTTGTCCCGCCACAGCCCCGTTATTTTGGATTATATTTACGCCCTGTGCTTGTGTTGCTTCAAAAACTGCAGCGGCTAAAATTTTTAACAGTTTCATATATGCACCGAGCAATTCATCTGGGATCTGCGGTAAAACTTCATAATGTTGTTTAGGTATTACTAAAATATGACCTGGATTAGCAGGATTTATGTCTAAAAATGCTGAAAAATGCGCATCATCATAAACAATTTTTGCACGTATTTCTCCCTTAGCTATTGCACAAAATATACACTTGCCTGGCTGTTTGCTGTGCATAGCTTGCTGCTGTAAGAATTTTAATTCTTCGGATGTAAAGAGAGTTTTTACTGCTTTAGCTTGCGCTTCTGGAGATAAACCTGCTAATTTTTTTAATTTCTGTTCTAATTCCGCTTTATTTACCATTTCTTTAGTAAACTATTTTAATCTGATATTATAATAAACCTTATGTATGAAGACTTAGCAGATCTAGCTGTAAAGTTCGCTGTAAAAAATGGCGCGAGTTACGCTGAAGCAAGATTGGAAGAAACAGATGCAAATGCATTTGTTATGAAAAATGGTATTCTAGAAATATCTGGATTTGAAGATTCATTTGGAATTGGCGTAAGATTAATAAATAAAGGTACGCTTGGATTCGCATCGATAAATATAGCAACAAAAGAGTCTATACAAGATTTAATTAAAAGATCTCTTGATGTAACTTCTGCTGCCGTTAAAGTAAGCGACAATATTAAAATGTCGGATGAAAAAGCGGTGAAAAAAAGCTATTTTGTAAAAGAGAAAAAGAAAATAAATAATATTAGTCCAAAGACTAAAATAGAACTTCTAAAAAATGTTGATACAGCTTTAAAAAAATCTGGCGTTCCAATTTCAACCGGATATTATTCATTAAACGATGAAACTGTAAAAAAATATTACATAAATTCTGAAGGCTCGAAAATAAAATCCATCATAGCAAGACCAAATTTTTTCTATATGTTTGTAGTTAAAGACGGAAAAAATACATCTCAACGTATGTGGCAATACGGAGCAACTGGCGGCTGGGAGCAAGTAGAGAAATGGAAATTACCAGAAAAGATAGCTCAAGAAGCTAAAGACGTACATTATGCGCTTGTAAACGGCAAAAGCTGTCCAAAAGGAATTATCGATGTAATTGCATCGCCGCAAATAACGGGTATAATTTCACACGAGAGCTGCGGACATCCATTCGAAGCGGATAGAATTTTAGGACGTGAAGCTGCGCAAGCGGGCGAGTCTTTCGTAACTAAAAAAATGTTGGGTACGCGAATTGGAAATAAAGCAGTTACGCTAGTTGAAAATCCAACTGTTAAAAATACATATGGCTATTACGAATACGATGACGAAGGTGTAAAAGCCAGGAAAAGAATACTTGTCAAAAAAGGTATAATAAATGATTTTCTTCATAACAGAGAAACCGCGTACCAATTTGGTGTAAAAAGCAATGGTTCGGCGAGGGCTAGTGAATTTGATAAAGAAGCTATTGTAAGAATGTCTAATACATTTATAGATAAAGGTAATTACAATTTTAATGAATTAATTAAAGATGTAAAAACTGGAATTTATCTTAAGAGTTTTATGGAATGGAATATAGATGACAAGCGCTATAACAATAGATATGTCGGCAACGAAGCATACTTAATTGAAAATGGGAAAATAAAACACCCTGTTAAAAATCCTGCAATAGAAATTACAACGCCTTCTTTGTATATGTCTATTGATGCCTGCGGAAAAGATATGGAATACCACTCTGCAACTTGCGGTAAAGGCGAACCTATGCAAGGTATACCTGTGACACATGGCGGTCCTACAATACGAATAAGAAATGTGAGGTTAAGTATATGAAATCTATTTTAGAATTATCAAGATACGCGCTAAAAGAATTCAAGAAAAGAGGTGCAGATGATGTTGTAATTAATGCATCTATATCAAGCGGTTCACAGATAAAATTTGTAAACAATAAAATAGCTAAAATAGAACTTGAATCTTTATCTGGCATATCTTTTTTCGTTGTTAAAGATAAAAAAATACTTTCTACTTCTGTTAAAGATGTAATAGCTGGAACTGTTGACGACGTTATAGAACACTCGCAAATAAATACAAGTAAAAAGAAAATCGACGACTCTATAAATAAAACAATGAAATTTATAGAAACAATACAGCCGAAAAAAGATTACTATGGACTTGCAAAAGGTCCATTTAAGTATAAAAATATAGAAAATACCTATGATAAAAAAATAGAGGAACTCTCAGGCAAAAATAAAATTGATTTGGTTTTGAAAGGTATAAGCGCTGCGCAAAAAGAAGGTGCTAAAAGATGTTCTGGTATTTTTGAAACTAACAGCAGTAAAAATATATTATTAACATCCAATAATGTTGAAAATATTTCAAACGAATCGAGTGCTTACTTTTCGATAAGATCTTTTCTAGATGCCGGGGCATCTGGTCATATGACTAGTACTGAATGTACATTAAGAAAATTAGACGTAGAAAATGCAGGAAAGTTTTCTGGAAAAATTGCGGCGATGGCAAGGAATCCAGTTAAAGGTGATTCAGGAAAATATGATGTTGTTTTTGCGCCGTTAGCATTTGGAGTATTATTATCTAATATTGGAGGTTCTGCTTCTATGTTTGATGTTGAAGCTGGGGTCTCATTCTTCGGAGATTCGGTAGGAAAACAGGTTGCTTCGCCAAAAATAACTATTTATGATGACGGAACTTTACCTGGAGGTCTATCCTCTAGTGAATGTGATGCTGAAGGCGTCCCTACACAAAGAACGCCGATAATACAAAACGGAATTTTCAAGAATTATTTGTATAATACTTCGATGGCAGCGAAGTATAAAACGAAAACTACTGGCAATGCTGGGCTTATTTCTCCTACAGCATGGAATACAATATTAGAAGGTGGAAAATCAACACCAGAACAATTGATAAAACAAATACAAAATGGACTTTACATAACAAATGTATGGTATATGAGATTTCAAAATTATGTTACTGGAGATTTTTCAGTAATACCGCGGGATGGAATTTTTTATATTAAAAACGGAAAAATAAAGCACCCTGTTAAAAATATCAGAGTAAAAGAAAATATGATCAATCTTCTAAAAAACGTAAAAGACCTTGGCAACGATTCCAGACAAATGTATGGCTGGGAAATTGACGGCTCTGTAATAACACCTCATCTATTAGTAAAAGATGTTACAATAACAAAGCCAACAAAATAATTAGTAAATTACTCTACACTCGCCTCTATAACAAGATGTTTGTAAAATTTGTTCTCCGCAAATAGGAGTTCCGTCTGAACATTCTATTTCTGCCTCATTCCAAACTTTAAGAAATTTTGTACTTATGGCGGTCTCGCAGAAATTATCAGTCTTGCATTGTTTTTCAGTAAATGTACACTGCAAATTTCCGCAAATAGGTTTTACTACAGCGCAGTCTGTATCAGCAAGACAGCTTTTTATTTCTCCAAGAGATATGGTTCCAGTTTCTATGCAGTCATTATCTAAATCGAATTTACAATTGGCTGGACAAGTACCGTCATCATCTTTGCACTCCAAAAGTTCTTTTTCGGGTAGCTGCGATATTATAATTAAAATTGCTACAACTATAACCGTAGCTATAATTCCAAAAATTACTTTTCTGCTCATACCTTGCCTCTTACACATTTAGAACATATGTCTTTATATTTTATTAGGTGTTTAGAACATACTTGTGCGCCGCAACTCGAACAAGTTGATATGCTTTCCATTCCGCAATACGTGCAAAGACCTTTTAATTTCATTGCTTTTTCCACCTTACGCCAGATGGTGTATCCTCCAATACAATTCCTTTCTTCTTTAATTCATCTCTTATGTTATCTGCTGATTTGAAATCCTTAACACTTCTGGCTTTTTCTCTTTCTGCAATTAATTTCCTTATTTCGGAATCTAAATTAATTACCTTGAGATTAAATTTTAATCCAAAAATATGTGCAAGTTCCAGGAAAACCTTAAGTCCGGAATTTACATTTATTTTATTCAGATTTTTATTCATTAATGATACTAATTTATGAAGTTCGGCCCACGCAATAGGCGTATTGAAATTATCATCCATAGCATTTATGAAATTCTGTTTGATTTTCCTGACTTCGGACTCAAATTTAGCATTCTTTTTTCCTTTAGATTCTTTTGCTCTTAGTACGAAATCTTGCAGTCTGTCAGCAACCATTTTAGATTCTTGCAATGCTTTATCATTATAATCGAGAGGGCTTTGATAGTGGGCTTGCGAAAAAAAGGCTCGCACCGCATTCAAATCATATTTGCTTAATATTTCTGGAATTATTGTAAAATTTCCTAAGGATTTTGACATTTTTTGTCCGTCAACAGTTATCAATCCTGCGTGAAGCCAATAATTAACGAATTTCTTTTTCGTTGCACCTTCGGACTGTGCAATTTCATTTTCGTGGTGCGGGAAAATCAAATCTTTTGCTCCACCGTGAATATCAAAATTTTCTCCTAATTGTTTCATTGACATCGCTGAGCATTCTATGTGCCAGCCAGGTCTGCCTCTTCCCCAAGGACTATTCCAAAATTCATCTCCATTATCCAATTTCCAAAGTGCGAAATCCTGCGCTTTTTCTTTTTCATATTTATCGGTTTTTATTCTTGTTCCAGTTTTCTCTTTGTCAATTTTTATGTTAGACAGCTTTCCATAAGCTTTGAATTTTGAAACTCTGAAATAAACGCCATCGTCAGTTGCGTAAGCAAGACCATTCTTTTCAAGTTTTTTTATCAATTCTATTATTTCTTTTATGTGTTCTGAAACTTTCGGATAACTGCTTGCTTTTTCTATATTGAGTTCTTTTAATTCATTGAAAAATTCTTTTGTATATTTCTCACCAAGTTTTTTCATCGATACACCTTCTTTCTTGGCCTGCGAAATCATATCATCGTGTACATCTGTAATATTCATAATTAGTTTAACTTTATAGCCTGAAAATTCCAAATAGCGTTTTATTACATCATAAGAACTATACGTTCTTGCGTGTCCCAAATGACCTGGCCCATAAACAGTAGGACCGCAGACATACATTTCGATAGTTTTACCTTTAGATTTGAATACTTCTTTTTTTCTCGTCAGTGTATTTACTATTCTCAATGCCATCTTACTTAAAGCGGGGCGAGTGAATCGAACACCCTTATCTCGATCTGCAATCGAGCACATAGCCAATTTGTTAGCCCCGCATGAGCATAGCGAACGTAAGTATATAATTTATATTCGTTTTAAACTTTCCTTAGCAAGTCTTTTATAACTTATAGGCTTACATGGTAAAATGAGTACAATTATACTTTATACAACACCTACGTGCGTATATTGTGGTATGGTTAAAGAATTCTTTAAAGATAATAAAATCAAATTCAAAGAGATAGACGTTACAAAAGATGACAAAGCTGCGCAAGATATGGTAAAAAAAAAAATTGAAGAAATTATTGAAAGTTAACTAATGTTTCTGCATAGAAAATTATACTAATCGCTTTTGCTGGGTGCGCTGAAACACACTTCAGCGTTGCATAACTGGATGGCTGCCATCTAAAACTTGATTAACTTCTTTAACTAGCTCATCTATTTCTGCATCCGACATACCGTGGCCTTTGGCTCCGGCTTCAATTGTATCTGTTGTGCTGGCTGAACAGCCGACGCAATGTAAGCCGTAACTCATCATTACTCCAGCAAGCGCGTGATACAAATCTGGATTTTCATTCATCATCTCGCTGATAACAATACTTTTTGTAACATACTTTACCTTCTTGGGTTTTGTTGCGGCTAAGGTGCCTTTGATTTTTTCCTGCACTTGCTCTTGCGTCAAATCTTTCTTTGGTGCTTCTACAATTGTTTCTGATTCTCTCCTTTAAAGTCGTGCGCTCCTTCCAAGACTGCTTCTTCTATATCTTTATCTGTCGTCTTAGTATCTGCATCAATTATTCTTGCGCCTTCAATTTTTATTCTATCAGTTTGTCCTGTGCGTTTAAAATAATCATTTACTGCAGCTCTTAGTGCTTTATCTCCCAAAACAGAACAATGGAATTTTCTTGATGGTAAATCTACTAGTCTATTTACAATATCTTTTGGCTTCAATTCTAATGCCTGGTCAACTTTAAGACCGCCGTTTTCTGTAACCATTACAGAAAGCATAGAGGTGCTTGCTATTGCGGACGCACAATTATGTAACGTAATTCCATTAACTCTATATGTATTAGGTGCGTATACCAAACCAATATCATAAATCTTACCGCTGTAATTTATTATATCTACTTTAGATAGTGGTATTAAGAAACTAGCTTCTTTTTCACTAAATTTTATACGAGACTGCCTTTGATTTTTCTTGAAAATTAAATTAATTTCTCCAGAATTTTTATATGATTTACCGCGTATGATAAATTCTCTGGCTGGTCTCTTATGCAGCGGAGCAAAAATGCCATTTCTGGACAGCATTATTTGAAGCTGGTTCGCCAAATGTTCTTTTGATGTTGAAATGAAATATTGTTCATTCCAGTTATCTTTTTGTTTAGTAATCCAGCCGTCTCCATTTACATAGGCATCAATTATTTTCATTTGCTTGTGAGGTGATAATTTCATAATTGTTGTTGAGAAATTCTTTTGGCTGGGCATTCCACCATGAACTCTCATAATACGTACTACTTCTGGTTCGTTTATCTGAACGCAATAAACATTTTCTGTATTTCTCTTATAACTAACATATTTCCAGTTATTACGTTTTGCAATAGCTTCTATCTCTTTTACGTAATCTCTTTCTCCTAATCCAAAATAAAAAATAACCCTATTTTTTGAAGGCAAACTTCCATCAGAAACATAATAACCGAGCAACGTGCATATGTCTTCGCTAAGTTCAGTCTTATCTTCCGTCTGCAATGGTATATTAAACAGCAGAAAATCTCCAGCTTCTAAGTCCATAGCTGAAACTACATAACTCTCTGTCTGCTTTGCCAATTCGCTTGACACTTCCGACCAGCGACCTCCAGAAGTTCTATGTATCAAAGCTACCTCTTTTCTTTTTATAGCTGGAATTGGGTGATTCGGAGTTACAGCTATATTATAAAAGCTAGATGTAGATAACTTCAAATTAATTATTTTTCCAGAGTAATCGCGTACTAATACTTCTTCGGCATAATTTATATTTCCGTCGCCACCCATCAACTCATCGCCAATATTTATTTTTTCAACTGGTTTTGTCGAAAAATCTTTCATCATTATACTTGCACCTGGCAATAATGAGCCGAATGTCTGCCATTTCAATTCTTTTACAGTATCGCTTTTCTCATCGATTTTGAGCCAGATTTTCATTGCGTCTCCGCACGCAGGGGAGCCAACTTGTCCGACACCATTTGCTTCTTTTTCGTATGCTATTGCTTCTTCATCTGTCTTGAAAATATTCTTTGGATTAAAGAAGTGTTCTTTTACTACATCAGTATAGAACCATTTGCGTGCCTCTACTTTGGCTTGTACATCCTGATGCGATACAGGTACCGGTGCTGGATTAATAGATTCCATTTTACGAACCTTGTGAGTAAAATGACCAGCTAAATCCGCGGATTTAAGCGCTGCCATTTTATGCAAACCTCTCCCTATATGAAACTGGTTTACGTTTCATAATTTCACTCATTTTTACTTTTATAGGAGATAATGTTCTTAACCAAGTAATTATTGGCGGTAATGTCTTTAACAAATAATCAACATC
>JAGVWH010000008.1 GCA_018304365.1 Nanobdellati archaeon | reverse complement strand
GAAAGTCTTATGGATAATTTACATATTATCGCTATGGATACGGATGCAAATTATACAAAAGTTAAGGCTGGTAGAGTTAATGTAATTACAGATACAACTATAGTACAGCATGAAACTATGCAGCATCTTTTGGAAACGCCTATGTTCGATAAACGAACGGATTTAGATGATTCCTTATTTCAATTAGACACATATTATGGCGATGGTGAACAAATAGGACCGCTAAATTTCAATTTGACAGATAATCCAAGACACAAATTGCCAAATGGTTTGAAAACATACCCTTATTTTAGATATGATATGGAAGGTTTTGAATCGAAACCAATCAAATTAGTTTCAACTGGCACAGTTAGAAATAGGAGATTAGGTTCCAGATATTCCACAGGAAAAGAAACTGGAAGAGCATTTACTGGACTGCCCTTAGGTTTACCTATGCCAAGAATGACTTGCGGTATTACAGAACCTAGCAAGGGCGGAGCGTCTAATCTAGACGAGTTAATTGAAATGGGACAAAAACTTAAAGATAAACGGGGAAAAAATATGCCTTTAGTAGTCTGCGTATTTAAAAGAGCAGAAGTTGATCTAAGAGGATTAGCTAGATTTGGATGGGATGGCGAGTATCAATATCCAGAAACTTATTTAGTAACTCCAAAAGGAAATTTGAGAGCAATAAAAACACCAGTTGTACTAAATACTTCAGCACATTTAGCGTGGCAGAATGCAAGCATTGCAAGGAAGTGGTCTTTAACAGCATCTTCTGGACATTGCGGAAAAGAAAGTTTATCACAAAAAGATTATTGGGACTTTTTTCCAAATCCAGAAATAGGACCATTAGCATTATTTAGAGATTTTAAATTAGAAACTCAAAGGAGAATTAAGAGCTTGCCTTAGATTAAATAACGCTTTTAGCCGAATCAGTGATATGTTTTTTAAGTTCTATAAGTAAAACGATCGCTGACGAATCAGCGATATGTTTCAATGATTTTCCAAGAACATCCGCTGACGAATCAGCGATATGTTTTTAAACAAAATTTAGCCATTTAATATGCGCGCTCGTGTAGTCTAGTTTGGTCTAGGATAAAAGCTTGTCACGCTTTAGACGCGGGTTCAAATATCGCATAAGTTCGCTTCTGCGGACTTTCGATTGAAAGTCCCGCCGCGGGCGCTATATTTTTTAAATATTATTATTGTAGAACTTTAATTACTGCCGAAAAGAAATCTTTGATTTTGACTTTAGTACGTGAGGGATCGACAAAAAATAATGCAATTATATGAGCTGTTTTACGGGGAAGATGCTTGCTTACTGCCAGTCTTATAAGTAAATGCCTTAAAAATTTAGGTGAGCGGTTTATAATAGGTAAAAGTATTTTGAAGTTATTTGCAATCTCTTTATGAGGATTCTTAAGAATGCTATCTCCACCAGCTTGATAACCCGCAATTTCACCTAATTTTACCTTTTCGTAGTCTTCTTCTGAAAGTAGACCTTGCGATAGCGCATACTTTGTTATATCTAATCCGGGGAAGGGCGTAAGGGAAAATGTAAACAACCCACTTGGATTAATCTTTAGATTAAGATTGACAGTTTCCATCATTTCGTCCTCTGTTTCTCCAGGAATTCCAAACAGATTAAAAAATACTAAATCTATACCCGCTTCTTTTATGAGTCTGGCAGCTTCAATTATTCGCTCATTAGTCATATGCCTATTGAGTATTTCACTTCTCACTCTTTTACTGCCCGACTCTAAACCAATATTAATACGCTTACATCCGCCTCTTTTGAGAATTTGGATAGTTTCAGAAGTTACATTTTCAGGTCTTGAAAGGCAATGGAATGGAAGCCTAATTTCACGTACATACATATCAGTAAATTCAAGCAACCATTTTTTATTTGTTATAAATACGTCATCCCAAAAGTATACTGACTTAATTTTGTATTTTTCTTTTGCATCTTTAAGTTCAGTAATTACATTTTCCGGACTTTTCCTCCTTACATATGTTCCCTTATCTTTGTAAATCTGACGATAGAAATTATTGCAACAGTATGTGCAATTAAAAGGACAACCTCTGCTTGTCATTATATTATATTCTGACGATATACAATTATATTTTGCAAAGATTTCGTTGTCTGGAAGAGGTAGTTTATCTAAATCTTCTATTAGGGGCCTTATTTCATTTTTTATAATTATTCCATCCTTTTTCTTAACCCAGATATTTTTTATATCGTCACAACTTTTGCCAGTTTCAAGCGCATTTACAACATCTACAATTGCTTCATCGCCCTCTCCAATACACACCATATCTGCAGAACTATTTTTAAGTGTGTGTTCGGGCAAAGTAGTTGCGTGAACCCCTCCTATAATAATTGGAACATCCAACTTAGATTTAATCATAGCCATCATTTTTCTGACGTGGGGAAAAGCATAAGTTGTACTAGAAAATGCAATTAAATCGGGTTTATAGGCAACAGCTTTTTTCAGAAGTTTCTTTTTTACATCAATCATATTGAGTATAGGGATATTGAAATACATATCTGTTGGAGGTTCAAGTAGCAAATCTGTCTCGTGGCCTAAATTCTTTAGCGCAGCCGAGAGATAACCTACACCGAACCAATTTTCATTGCCATAGTGATAGAATAAAACTTTCATAGCATATTTTTTTAAATTATTTATTCATTTTTATAGATATCGGTAAACTAATGTTTATAAGTAATTATATAGTTGTACATAAGCTTTAAGTTAGTACAAATTGTATACTCTTAGTGCGCACTTATATTTATGAAAAGTACTAGGTTAAAGCCAATAGAAGTTTTAGATAATTATACTCGTGCGCAAATATATAATTATATTTTTAGAAATTCAGGAGTTGGTTATAATGAAGTCAAGAAAGCTTTAGGGGTTGCTAATGCGACTGTACGACATCATCTTGATATTTTAATACAAACGGGTTATATGGGTTCTATTTCGAGGGGAAATGGTACTTTGTATTATGTATCCTGTCGAAAAAATGATCTTCTAACACGACGAAAAGCTCATATCAAACGAACTTTAGAAAATACTATAATTAATTGCGAGGGGGCGATTAAAAATTCTAAAAGAGAAATTAAAGCATAAGTTTATATAGGGATAAATAGCGTTTTTCTGATAGCCTTCCCCGTTCCAGTTGACTGCGACACCGAGGGTAAAACTGCACCAAGGATGTAGCGTATCTGTGGCTAAGTACGATATCTGATATGGCAGCTGTTGAGAATAAATTCGATATTACGAAGCATATTCTGGTACCAGCTCATACAATTCTCTCTGAAGATGAAATTCAAAAACTTCTTCAGCAATATAATATTTCAAAAGTTCAACTTCCAGTTATATCTTTACTAGACCCAGTCATAAAAGTAATTGGAGCAAATAAAGGAGACGTAGTAAAAATCGAACGAACTTCAAGCAAGATACCTTACTACAGGTTGGTTGCATAGCATGACTAAAGATAGAATTGACATAGTGCAGAAATATTTCGAAGAGAATAATTTCGTTCAATCTAACATAGAATCTTTTGACAGCTTTGTAGATTGGAGACTTCAGAAACTTGTTGATGAATTAAAAGAAGCGGTTCCTGCAGTTATTCCTCCTGAGGCAGAAGAAGTAAAATTTGTTTTCGGAAATGTTAGGATAGAAAAACCAAGTCTTATAGAAGCAGACGGTGCAAAAAGAGTTATTTTACCAGCAGAAGCACGAATGAGAGATTTAACTTACGCCGCAACAATTTATTTAGAAATTTCATTGATAATTGATGGAAAAGAAAGGGAAAGACAGGAAGTTAAAATTATGGATCTTCCAGTTATGCTAAAATCTAAATATTGTTATTTATACGGATTATCAAGAGAGGAATTAATCAATGCTGGTGAAGATCCTTACGATACTGGCGGATATTTTATAATTAATGGAACTGAAAGAGCTCTTGTACTATTAGAAGATTTAGCATCAAATCAGATTTTTGTACACACAGAAAAATCTGGACCAATAACACACACCGCAAGAGTATTTTCTGCAAGTTCACTTTATAAAATTCCGCACATTATAGAGAGAGGAAAAGATGGAATATTTTTGGTAAGCTTTGCAGGCAATAAAAAAATACCTGCAACAGTTTTATTCAAAGCTCTTGGCTATACAAAAGATTCTAGCATTCCAAGTTTAATTGGAATAGATGATGAAGATATTATGATTAACATAATCAACGGTGCTGAGGTAAAAAACGAAGAAGAGGGACAAGAAGTAATTGCAAAAGAAATGGCAATGCTTATCCCAAGAGAGCAAAAACTCCAAAAAGTTCAATACATAATTAATAATTTGTTATTGCCGCACATTGGTATGAAATCAGAAGACAGAACAAGAAAGGCAATATTTATTGGCAGAATGATAAAGAAACTTTTACTTTTGAAACAAGGAAAAATACAGGCCGATGACAAAGATCATTATATGAATAAGAGAGTAAGAATGGCAGGCGATTTGCTTGAAGATTTATTCCGTGCAAATTTGAAAGTACTTGTCGGAGATATGCTTTACATTTTTCAAAGAGGCGTACGAAGAGGGAAAGTTCTTACAATTCCAAGTATAGTTAGAACCAAATTGCCAACTCAGAGAGTAAAAAGTGCATTAGCAACTGGAAATTGGACAGGTAACAGACAGGGAGTAAGTCAAAGATTGGAAAGAGACAACGCTTTAGCAACATTATCTCACTTACAAAGAGTTTCAAGTCTTTTAGAAGCTACAAGAGAATCATTTGAAGCAAGACAATTGCACCCTACGCATTGGGGAAGACTTTGTCCACTTGAATCTCCAGAAGGAAAGCAAATAGGTTTAAGAAAAAATCTTGCACTACTTGCAACAATTACGCCAGAATTAAAAGAGGAGAATATTTCTGATAATTTCCAAACACTACAACATTTAGGATTAAGGAGGATTGAATAATGACAGACGTGTTTTTTAATGGTATGTTTTCGGGATACGTCGACGATGCACAAAAATTTGTTGAAAGCGTAAAGCAAACAAGAAGAGAAGGAAAATTATCTCGCCACCTAAATATAAGATATGAAGTTAATCAAGATGCAATTTATATCGCTCTGGATAGAAATAGAGTAACAAGACCACTTATTGTTGTAAAAAATAAAATGTCTATGCTTACGAAAGATAAAGTTGATGCAATAAAGAGCAGGAGCATTACTTGGAATACTCTTGTTGACCAAGGCGTAATTGAATATCTTGATGCGATGGAAGAGGAAGATGCTCTTGTCGCACTTAACGAAAACGATTTGACAGATAAACACACTCATATGGAAGTAAATCCAGTTACAATTTTTGGTATTGGGACTTCTATGGTACCATATGCAAATTTCAATCAGTCATCTAGACTTAATAGAGGTCAAAAAACACAAAAACAAGCTATGGGATGTTATACTTTGAATTACTTAAATAGAATGGATACAGCTCTTGATTTATTGCACTATCCGCAGTCGCCGATCGTAAGAAGTTTCTCGCAAAATATGATTGGAGAAGAACGCTCAGCAGGACAGAATATAGTAATTGCAATAATAAATTATGACGGTTATAATATGTCTGATGCTTTAGTATTAAATAGAGCATCTGTCGAACGAGGATTGGGACGCTCAACGCATTTTAGACCTTATATAACTGAGAAATTAAGATATCCGGGCGGACAAATCGATGATATTAAAATACCAGATAAAGATATTCAAGGTTTTACAGTAGAACGTGATTACAGACTTCTTAACGAAGATGGAATAATTTATCCAGAAGCTGTTATCAAAGGCGGAGATGTACTTATTGGAAAAACTTCGCCGCCAAGATTCCTTGGTAAACTTGAAGTATTTAGCTCAGCCGCAAATATCAGAAAAGATACATCTGTAAGAACGAGATATGGTGAAGATGGAATAGTAAGCAAAGTCGTAATCACAGAAAATGAAGATGGCAGTAATTTGATAAAAATTGATGTAAGAGACAGCAGAGCACCAGAAATCGGAGATAAATTTTCATCTCGTCACGGACAGAAAGGAATAGTCGGTGCAATAGTTCCGCCGCAAGATTTACCTTTCACAGCAAGCGGAATAGTTCCAGATGTAATTTTCTCACCTAACGGTCTTCCAAAGAGAATGACAGTTGCACAATTAATTGAAGCACTCGGTGGAAAAGTTGGAGCATTAGCAGGAAGAAAAATTGACGGCACACCTTTCCAGAGTGAAAGTTCAAAGAGTTTGAGAGAACAATTATTAGAATTAGGATTTAGAGATGACGGAACAGAAACTATGTATGACGGACGAACAGGCAGACAATATACTGCAAAAATATTTGTTGGAAATATGTATTACTTAAGATTAAAGCACCAAGTTGCAGATAAAATACAAGCAAGAGCAAGAGGTCCGGTTACACTTCTTACAAGACAGCCGACCGAAGGTAAGGCGAAGGAAGGCGGTTTAAGACTTGGAGAAATGGAGAAAGATAGTTTTGTAGCTCACGGAGCATCTTTGCTTATGAAAGAACGTTTTGATTCCGACAAAGCTATAATTTGGATTTGCGGCAAATGCGGAGACAGCGCAGTCCACGATGCTTATAGAAATAAAGCTTATTGTTTATGTGGAGAAAAAGTAAATATTCATCCAATCGAAATGTCTTATGCTTTCAAATTATTCCTTGATGAGCTGAAGAGCTTACACTTAAAACCTAAATTAGGTTTGGGAGATGTATACTAATGAAAAATTTGAAAATTTTTCAACTGACACAAAGAAAATCTATAGATTTTCTAGTTTTGAAAAGCAACAGCTTTTCAACAAATCTGGAGGATTTCTCATAATGGACGAAGCAAATACAATTGTAACAAAAAGAATTGATAGCATATCTTTTGGAGTTGTATCTCCAGCTGCAATAAAGAAAGTTGCTACTGTTACAATTGCAAGTCCGGAACTTTATGATGCAGATGGTTATCCAGTAGAAAAAGGACTTATGGATTTGAGTATGGGCGTAATTGATCCCGGCTTAAGATGTAAGACTTGCGGCGGACGATTAAGAAGCTGTCCAGGACACTTCGGTAATATACAATTAGCAAAACCCATAATGCATGCAGTTTATGCCGGCGAAGTTCATAATGTTTTGAAAGCATTTTGCGGTGCTTGTGGACGAATAAAACTTCCAGAAGATAAAATAAACTTATTCAAAAGCAGAGTAAAAAATGCAAGACGTGTTGGTAATACTGATACAATAAACTCTGTAAAATCTGCTGTTCTTGTACAAGTTAAAAAACAAAAAAAGTGCCCACATTGCAGTGAAAAACAAGTCACTATAAAACTTGAAAAGCCAACAACATTCAGCGAAGGCGATAAGCGGCTTTGGCCAAATGAAATTAGAGAGAGATTTGAAAAGATTCCAGATGAAGATCTAACAGTAATAGGAATGGAACCGCAGGTTTCAAGACCTGAATGGATGATAATTACCTTACTTTTAGTTCCGCCAATAACGATGAGACCATCTATAACGCTTGTAACTGGGGAGAGGAGCGAAGATGATTTGACTCATAAATTATCCGATATAGTAAGAGTCAATCAAAGATTATTTGAAAATATAAATGCTGGAGCTCCGCAAGTTATTATAGAAGATTTATGGGATTTGCTTCAGTATCACATTACGACATACTTTGATAATTCTATCTCGCAGATTCCACCCGCAAGACATAAATCAAATAGACCTTTGAAAACTTTAGCAGAAAGACTTAAGGGAAAAGAAGGACGTTTTAGATATAATCTTGCTGGAAAGAGAGTAAACTTCTGCGCACGTTCTGTAATTTCGCCAGATCCATTCATAAATATAGATGAAGTCGGAGTGCCAGTAACAGTTGCACAGGATTTAACAATTCCGGAAAGAGTAACAGAATGGAATTCAGACTGGTTGAAGGTATTTATCAAAAACAATGAAACTTATCCGGGCGCACGTTATGTAATTACGGAAGAAGGAAAGAGAAAGAAAATAACTGATGATACTAAAGAACAAATTTTAGAAGAGCTCACTCCAGGATGGATCGTTGAAAGACATTTACTTGAGGGCGATGTAGTCTTATTTAATAGACAGCCAAGTCTGCATAGATTATCTTTAATGGGACATAAAGTAAGGTTACTTTCAGGAAAAACATTTAGAATAAATCCATCTGTCACGCGGCCGTATAATGCGGACTTTGACGGAGACGAAATGAATTTGCACGTACCGCAAACAGAAGAAGCAAGATCTGAAGCAGAAAATCTTTTGCTAATTGATAAACATATTATAACTCCGCGATATGGTTTAAGTATAATTGGAGAAGTTGAAGATTCATTAATAGGAATATATCTTTTGACACGCGGAGATATGAATCTTACGAGAGAGCAAGCAAGTTCTTTAGCAATTTCAGCAGGAATAGAAGTTGACCTGCCAAAATCAGCAGAAAAAGAAATGTGGAACGGCAGACAAATATTTAGTATGCTTTTACCAAAAAATTTCAATTTTGAACTTGATAAAGTTGTAATTAAAAACGGCGAACTTATCGATGGCGCTATTTTGGAAAAGTTTATCGGACCAGAATCTGGAATATTGATACAAAGATTGAATAACGAATATGGATGTGAAGCTGCAAAAGATTTCATAAATATGGCAAATAGGCTCGGACTTGAAGTAGTGAAAGATAGAGCCTACACGATGTCATTTTCAGATTTAGATTTACCTGGAGCAGTATCAGAAAAAATAAAATCTGCAATAGAAGAAGGCGAAGCTGAAGTATTTGATGTACTTAAGAAACGCCAGGAAGATAAAATTGCCCCAATACCTGGAAAATCTGTTGAAGAAACTGCAGAAGCTAAAATTCTCTATGCCCTTAATAAAGCAAGAGAAACTGTTGGAAATTTATTGAAGAAAGATGCAAACGAAGAAAATAATCTCGTACTTTTATCAAAATGTGGTATGGCAGGTATGCTTAATTTATCTTTGATGTCAGGTTTTGCAGGACAAATGTCTCTACGAGGAGAGAGAATTCACATTGGTTATACCAATAGAACGCTGTCTTTATTTGAAAAAGGCGATTTAAGTGCAAGAGCCCGAGGTTTTGTACGAAGAGGTTTTGCAGAAGGTATGGATCCGATAGAGACATTCTTTAATGCAATTGTAGGACGAGACAGCCTTATGGATACTGCTATGAGAACGCCTAAATCTGGATATATGCAGAGACGTTTGATTAATGCGCTTCAAGATTTAAGAGTAAATTATGATGCAACTATAAGAGATGCAAATCAAAGAATTGTACAATTCGAATTTGGAAACGACAGCATAGACGTATCAAAATCAGATGAAGGAGGTTTAAATGTCAAATCACTCTTGGTTGAAAAGTAATCTGCCTGAAAAAATAATTGAAGAAATCGAACAATTAGCAAAAGCGAAAAAATTGTCCGCTGCAAAGAAAGAAGAATTAATAGAAAGGGTCAAAATAAGATATTCGCAAATGCAGTTAGAGCCTGGCGAGGCAATTGGTATAGTTTCAGCGCAATCTATTGGTGAACCCGGTACACAGATGACTATGAGAACTTTCCACTTCGTAGGAGTTTCCGCTCTTAATGTTACTCTTGGACTGCCAAGAATTATTGAAATACTAGATGTAAGAAAAGAACCTAAGACACCTTCTATGATGATTGCTTTAAAATCTAGCCACAATAGAAGCAGAGAAGCTGCCGAAGCAGTCGCAAATAAGATTACAGAAGTTGAAGTTTCAAAAGTTATTAAAGAAATAAATTTAGATTTAATTAAACAAGAAATAATTTTGGTTTTAGATAGTGAAGAAGCAAGAAAATACAGCTCAACACCTACACAAATTTACGATAATTTACTTCCTCTGCTTAAAGGCAATGAAGTTTCAAAAGACGGCACAAGAATAATAGTAAAACCAAAAGAGTCTGACATAAAGAAACTCTACAAATTAAAAGAAAAAATAAAAGGTCTGATAATTTCAGGTATCAAAGGCATTACTCACGCTCTTCCAGTTGTAAGGGAAGAAGGCGAAAATAAAACATATGTCGTACAGACATTCGGCTCAAATTTGAAAGGAGTTTTTGAACTTGATGAAGTTGATTATACAAAAACAACAACAAATAATCTTTACGAAATAACAAAAGTTTTTGGAATTGAAGCAGCAAGACAGGCAATAATTAACGAATTGATATCTGTTCTTGAAGAACAGGGAATGCCAGTAGATATTAGACATATTTTGCTTGTTGCAGATTTGATGTGCGTTTCAGGATATTTACTCGGAGTTACAAGACACGGAGTAACATCGCAGAAGAGTTCAGTACTTGCAAGAGCTAGCTTTGAAATCCCACTACAGCATTTGATTTATGCAAGCGTAATTGGTGAAACTGATAAACTTGACAGCGTAGTTGAAAATATAATGGTAAATCAGCCAATACCTGTTGGAACCGGAATGCCAGATTTGATTGTAAAAATGGACAAAACTATGCAATCTAAGCGAAGCTTAGATATACCTCGCATCAAAGATGCTACAGAAAGTACTAAAAAGCCCGCTGTACCAAAAGATATAGAGGTGAAGGCTTGAACCAAAACGAAGAACTAAAAAATTTACAGCGCGCTGCAAAAGACCAAAATTTAATTATAGGTTCAAAAACTATTAAATATTCTTTGTTAGCAAAAGAAATTGATAGTGTTTTTGTTTCAAAAAGTTTTCATACACAAAAAACCGATTTAGCAAATCTTTTAAGTAAGGCAGGTATTAAAGTAAACACTACGGATATGACAAATTATGAGCTGGCAAATCACTGCAAAAAAACATTTCCTGTATCAATAGTTGCGGTCAAATCGCAGAAACAATAATGGTGCTATTAAAATACGATTTGGAGGTTTTGGGGTATATGAATTACTTTGCAAGAGTTACTAAATTAAATCCTAAAGATTGTTTCTTGAGTGGTGAGTCGATTATTTTTGTAGCTCCGGAAGGTAAAGCTGGTTTAGCAATAGGAAAAAACGGCCAAAACGTTATCGTACTTAAAGATAAGTTAAGGAAGCAAATCAAAATAGTTGAATTTTCAAATGCTGCCGAAAAATTAATAGAAAATTATGTTTTTCCAGTTAAACCAATTTCAGTAAATTTGTTAGAGAGAGATGGCAAAAGAATAGTTGAAATAAGATTCAAATATCCAAGAGACAGGCAAACTTTGCTTGCTAATACGCAGACAAAATTAAAACAGCTTAAAACTATAGTTAGTAGGTACCATCCAGAAATAGAAGATTTGAGAGTTCTCCAGTAAATGTATCTAACAAATTAGTAAGGCAAAGCTGAA
>JAGVWH010000007.1 GCA_018304365.1 Nanobdellati archaeon | reverse complement strand
TTTAATTATTTCTTGGGGTTTAATCGCATCTTCTATATCTTCGCGTTTTAATTTCTTGCTTAATTCCTCTTCATTTATATCTACATAAATTTTTCCGAATGATTCTTCTTGGCGCAGTCCCACTTTACCTTCGTTTGCTAAATGCAAAAGCGAAGTAAATGTCCAGATTTTATCCTCTTTGCTCCCTGATGGTATTATATCTGTAAATTCAGCTGTTGTTTTCTTAAATTTAGCAACATAACTGCGAAGAGTTTCAAATACCGCTTGTATTTTTTCAACCCAATCTGTTCGTTTAATTTCTTGTATTGGTCTTATAACATCTCGTCCATAGTCTCTCAATCTATTTTCTCTCCTCTGATCAACTTCGAGAGCTTGTTTTAATGCATCTATCAACTCAAATACAGTAACTTTTCTTTTTCTTACGCCCGGAATTCTTAGCTGCAATCCTGCTTTGGAAAAGCGTTTTTCTCCTTCCAAATCAAATAAATCACCTTCATCAAACTGTTCTTGAAATTCTTCTGGATTTGTAAGCTGCAGAAATTCTTTATATCCCATTCTATCAGCTTTCAATCTTAATAACAATGCTGCAGCTGAAATTACTTTGCCAGATAATCTAAAATTCGTTTCCTTTAGTTTGCTTACAATCTTCAAATATTCCCGCGCTAAAGTAGAAATTTCGACATCCCATGGATCTATTTTACCGCTTTTAGCTAAATCTATAATTATAGTTCGCCATGTAACATCATCCTCTTTGAAAATCAAACCATATACTTGATCTGTGCTGTCTATTTTCGGAGTCTCTATTTCTATATCTTCAACATCTTCGATTTGTGTTTTTGCTTTTAATTTTACCATTTAAACCATCAACGTAATTGCAAACATACCTATACAAAGCGCGAAAAATCCTATCCAAATTGATTTACTCCATTGCCAAACTTTTGCGCCGTCTAATAACGATATTGGTATCATATTAAATATTGCCAGCCAAGCATTAACCTGCGCTGTAACTATTGCTAATTGAAATCCCATTGCTGCAAATGGCAAAAATGCTGCTGTCAAAATTACATTTACTACCGGACCTGAAATTCCTATTATTCCCATGTCTTTCAAATCTATTGATCTAGAAGAAAATCCAAAAGGGGATTTTCTTATATTTGATATCATAGTGGCTCCTGGTGCAGCGAAGACAAATCCGCCTTTAGTTATTACTGCTAAACCAACTGCCATTAAAAGTCCCATAGGCCAGGCTCTGAACTCTGCCCAGAGTCCTTTTTTCTGTGCTACGAATTTGTGTGCTAATTCGTGCAGAGTAAATGCTAATCCGACTGCGATAAGCGCATCAGTAAAGTAACTTAGCTTATAGCCTTGAAAGAAAAGATTTCCGCCAAAAACTACATCACGGTTAAGAATAAGTGAAAAAGCGAATGCGAGTGCTACGGTTGCTACAGCAATATGCTGCACTTCCTCTAATGAAAAATGATATTTTGACATATTATATCTTTAAGCCAACTGCGTTGGATTCTCCAGTTTTTGCCATACTAATTCCATATATATTATCTGCTTCTGAAATTACATTATCGTTATGGCTTATCATTATTACTTGTGCGCGCTTGCTGTATTCTTTTAGAAGCTTTCCAACTTTTTCTGAATTTACTTTATCCAAAGCTGCATCAATCTCATCTAAAAGATAAAACGGAGCTGGCTCAAAATCTTGAATTGCAAAAATAAACGATAAAGCTACAAGAACTTTTTCTCCGCCAGACAAAGATGCAAGAGACATACGTTTACCCTTCAAATCTTTTACATTTACAGATACGCCGCCTTCGAATGGATTTTCTTTATTTTCAAGCTCCAACATTGCATAATTCTTATCCGCGATTTTTGCGTGGAGCTGTTCGAAATTCTTTGCGACTTCATCATAGGTTTTCATAAATGATTCTTTCTTTCTTTTTTCCACATCATCAATCATACCAAGAACTTGATTTTTTTCTTCTGCGAGTTTAGACGATTTTGTTGCAAGCTCTTCATATTCCTTTTCAACAGATTCAAAAATTTCGAGTGCACGCATATTTACATTTCCTAATCTTGTCAAAGATGCGGAATAAGTCCTAATTTCTTTTTTCGCTTCTTCTAAATTCTTTATCTCTGATAGAATTTCTGCACCTTTGTAATCTTCCATTTCTTCATCAAGTGTGGTTATTTGAGCTGAAATTTCTGCTTTATTTATAGAAAGCTGATGTTTATCTTTTTCTACAGATCCTATTTGGAATTCAAATTTATGTCCATTATTTTCAGCTTCGCGCAGCTCTGATGAAAGTTTTGTTTTTGTATCTGTAAGTTTTCGTAATGCGCCGTGGAATTTTTCTGATTCTTTTTCTCTTGCTTCGAGTTTTTTATCTAATTTTCCGACTGAAATTTCTGTATCTTTTGCTTGTTTCTCAAAAGTTTTCTTTTCTTTATCCAATCCCGATAAAACTTTAGTTATATTTTCCTGCTCTGGTAGAAGTCCATTTTCTAACGTAGCTATAATTGCTGCGAGCTGGCTATCAATTTGATTTTTCTCATCATTCAAACTCGATAATTCTTTACTTTGCTCGCCGAACTGCAATTCTCTTAGTCTGGCACGCACAGAATTTTTCTCTTCTGCTTTTTCTTCAAGAGCTTCATCTAAACTATTTAATTCTTTTTCTAATCTTGCAACACTTGAATTCAATAATTTTATTTTATGTTCGTTTTCTTTGCTCTCAGACTGCAAATCGTTGATTTTATTTATTTTATCTTTCGCGCCTCTTTCATCTCCTAAATCGGCTTTCTGCGCTCTCAACATAGTTACTTGTGAATCCAATTCTAATCTTCGTCTTTCTGAACTTTCCATTTCAGATTTTATTGCTTCCAAATCTGATTCTACTTTTACCAAAGCACCTTGTGCTCGGGTATCTTCAAACTCTAAACCCGAACTTTTCGGTCTATAACCGCCAGTTATAGCTCCGCTCTTGTCAAAAACATCTCCATCGAGTGTTACCATTCTATATGTTGAAATACCTAAACTCTTAGCGGTATTTACATCTTTGACAATCAGAGTATTTCCAAAAATATATTGGAAAATTTTCTTATATTTTGACTGACAATTAATTAACTCTGATGCCAAGCCAAAGACATCTTTATTACTTAGAACCGTTTTTGGTATAGAACTTGTATCGGGAGTTTTTATTTTATCAAGAGGCAAAAGAGTCGCAATTCCTGCTCTGGCATTTTTCAAATCCTGCAGACATTTTATTGCTGTAGTTGTATTTTCTACAACTATATTTTTTAGTCTTGCGCCTGCTGCAACTTTTAATGCAACAGAATATTCAGGATCTACTTGTCCAAGTTCTGCAACAGTACCCAGGATATTTTTATTACCGCTTCGCTTCAAAAGCCCTATTGCTTTATCTTGTAAAAGAACTTCGTGCGCCCCTGATTTTATCCTAATACTTCCAGCTTCAGATTCTTTCTTAATTAACTCTTTTCTTAAATTACCGATTTGTAAAGCGAGTTTAGAATCTTCGTTTGCGAGTTTATTTATTTCTTTTACAATATCATCGTAACTTATTTTTCCTGTTTTCTGTGAGGTTACAGATTTTGTAAAATCAGTTAGCCGTTCATTTATTGTTTGTATTTGGCTTTCAAGAATTTTTATTTCCGCCAGCATTTCGTGTCTTTGTTCGTTTAGCTTCTGACGTTCTTTGGCGAGAGTTTCAATATTCCCTTCAAGTGCACTCGCTTGATCTTCGAGTGTCTTCAAATCTGTTTCTTCAACTTTGCGCTTAAACGATGTTAATTTTTTGGAGAGTTCTTTTTCTCTCTTTTCGAGTTCATTTCTTTCGTTTTGCTTCTCTGAAATTTTCTGTTGTATATTACCAAGATTCTTATCTAAATCTACTTTTCGCACTTCAATCCTATCGATTTCATTTAATGAGCTAGCAATCACGTTACGGGATTTTTCCGATTCAATCCTTAATTCTTCCATATCTTTTTGCAACTGAGAAAGTTCTGGACCGCCTTTTTCTTCTATTTGTTTCTCAAGTTTATCGATAGATTTAGTCAAATCTGAAATCTTTTGTTTAGAGATTTGTATATCTAGTTTTAGATTTTCGAGTTCATTATTTTTACTGCTAATATCGTCATCTACTTTTTCTTTTTTTGCTAATGCATAGTTTTTTCTTATACTGACTTCTGTTGCTTGAGCTGACTTAAGCTGTTTTTCTACATCTCTGTATTTTTCTGCATCAGCTTTTTCCTTCTCGAGATTTTTCATATAAGATCCTTTTTCAGAAAGAATAATGTCTACTTCCTTCAATCTCTCGTCAACTTTAGCAAGTTCTTGCAATGCTTTATTTTTTCTGTCTTCGTAGAACCCTATTCCGGCAATCTCCTCAATTACCTGCCGCTTATGTATTGGCTTCATATCTACAAATCTAGCTATATCGCCCTGTAGAATTATATTATGGCCATCTGGGAATATTTTTGCTTTTGATAGCAACTCAAGAGCTTGCTGTCTTGTAACATTCTTATCATTTATTTTATATTGAGTTTGTCCGCTCTTTTTTATTTTTCTTTTTAATTCTACTTCTTTCGTATCGTAAGGAAAAACTTTTGCTCCGTTGTCGAGTGTTAAAACTACTTCGCCTTCTGAAGCGACATTAGTTTTTCTTCTGAATAAAAGCTCTGCAAAATTATCCGCCCGCAAATCTTTGGAACTCATTCGCCCAAGAACAAAACAAAGTGAATCGATAACATTTGATTTTCCAGAGCCATTAGGTCCAATGCAAATATTTAAGCCGTTACTGAGGTCGAAAATAGTCTTGCGATTAAATGATTTAAAACCGCGCATTTGAAGCTGTTTTAGATAAGTAACTGGCATTCTTAGTGAGGGTATTTAATTACTTATAAACATAGCGTTTCTAGAGGCTATTATGGGCTTAATCTCTCTGGATCTCTTGGGAAAAGGACGGCTTCTCTTATGTTATCTAAATTTAAAATATTTTTAACCATTCTATCTATTCCTAACCCAAAACCACCGTGTGCCGGCGTGCCGAATTTAAATGTGTTCAAATAATCTTCAAAATCTTTGACGTTCAAGCCTTTTTCCTTTATCTGACTGGCTAACTTTTCATAATTATGCTCTCTTTGTCCGCCTGATGCCAGCTCTTCGCCGTTATATTCGAAATCGAAAGCTTTGCTATAGGTCTTGCCGTCTTTCATAATATAAAATGGCTTTATTCCGAATGGAAATTTAGTAATAAAATATGCTTTAGTTTTGTATTTCTTTTCTATTAAATCGCCAAGTTTCTTTTCATCTTCTGTTCCGATATCATCTCCTTTTTTTATTTTTATTCCTTCTTTGGCTAGCAGTTTTAATGCACTTTCGTAAGTTACTTTTGGAAATGGAACTTTTGGCACGTTTAGATTTATTCCTAATGTCTCAAGTTCGTATTTATTATGCGCATTTAACTTCTTCAAAACAAAAACAAACATATCTTCTATTATTTTCATAATATTATTTTCATCTTTTAGAAATGCCATTTCGAAATCAAACTGGGTAAATTCTGCGAGATGTCTCATTGTATGCGACTTTTCTGCTCTAAAGGCGGGACCAATTTCATAAACCTTATCCAATCCTGCAGCGAGAAGCATTTGTTTGTATAGTTGCTGGCTCTGACTCAAATAAGCTTTCTTACCATAATAATCAAGTGAGAACAATGTTGCGCCGCCTTCTGCTCCGCTACCAACAATCTTCGGAGTCTGCATTTCTATAAAGTTATTTTGCTGCAAATATTCTCTTATATAATAGTTCATTGCTGACCTTAATTTGAAAATTGCATATTTTTTTGAACTTCTTAAATCCAAAACTCTCCAGTTTAATCTCTTGCTTAAGTCAGTTGGTATCTTGCCAGACATATCTATCGGCAAATTTGCATCTGCTTTTGATAAAACTTCGAACTTCTGAAGTTCTACTTCATTTCCGCCAGATTTTAACTTTGATTGGCGGACTTTTCCCTTTGCATAAATTACAGATTCATGTGTTAGGTCTTTTAACGAATTTATGAGTTTCTTATTTGATGCTACTAACTGGACTTCTCCTTCTCTATCCCTTAATTTGACAAATGCTATTTTTCCAAGAACTTTTATGACTGCGGCCCAGCCAGCAAGTTCGACTGCACTTCCAACTTTTGCTTTTTGTATGTCTTTACTATAAGAGCGGTTCATAGTCATAAAAAGTTATATTATTATTTAAAGGTTGACAAGTTTTAAATACTATACTTCGGGTATATAAGTATGGCTAAAAGGCGAAAAGCTAAAGGCGAAAATACTGAAAGAAACTCATTCGTAGCTATAACGCTCGTCTCTATTGTGGCTATAATCGGTCTACTTGGTCTATTTGGAACGGGCAATGGAGTATTTACTGGAAGCGGTGCCGCAACAGCAGCAATTTCTACAATTTCATCCGATTACTTCTTAATGACTTTATTAGTTTTAGTGGGTATAGGTTTGGCTGGTTTGTATTTGCAAAACGAGAATGTTTTCTAGTCTTCAAAGTTTAATTTCTGCTGAGCTTTCGAATTCTTAAGTTTCTTTATATTTCCCCACGAATGCCTGATATATTTTGATAATTTATTTTCCCAGTGCTCTTCCACAAATTTTTGTGTTATTGGATCGGCAACATAGCCAGAACCGAAATCCAATTTGACTTCTTTTTTTAGCTTTTCGATTTCAGCGTCTCTTGTAACTTTCGCCAAAATACTTGCTGCTCCGACTTGCCTATGATTTAAATCTGCTTTGTGTTCTGCGTGTATATCAACATCCTTATTCTTCAAATGTTCTCTTATCATTTCTCCGAATTTAGATGCTTTTGGCGAAGTCGGAGAATCTACGTAAATTACATTTGGCTGGAGCTCATTAATTATTTCTGCTGCTTTCATAGCTTCAAGGTGGTTTAAGTTTATACCAGCTGTATTTTTATTGTCAATTTCATCTGCTTGTATTGAAATTATTTTGTAAGACTTTGCAATCTTAATTAATTTCTCAAATAATTCTTCTCGTTTCTTTGGTGGTATTAATTTAGAATCTCTAACATTTAATCTTACTAATTCTTCTGCATCTTTCTCATCGAAACATATTCCTGCAATTACTAAAGGACCTATTACTGGTCCTCTGCCCGCTTCATCAATGCCACAGATTTTCATAATATAATAGCGAGGGTTGGATTTGAACCAACGACCTACGGGTTACCAACGCTTGATTCCACAAAAGAACCTTTTGCGATATGAGCCCATCGAGCACTCCAGGCTGCTCTACCTCGCTGTAATGTTATGTTTTAGAAAACGATTTATAAGCCTTTACTCGCCAATATGTTTTACAGTCAGAGAATTTATACTCCTTTTGTACTCTTCTGCTTTTTTAGTTAATTTCCCTTTTGTCAAAAAAAGAACTGGTATTTTTTTATCTGCGCCAGTGTTATATGCCATATTCAAATCTGCATCGTTAATTATTTTTTTGTCCCTGACTATCGCAAGCATTTTTATTGGTCCAATTGCTGATTCTAATTCTACAACAAGTTCTGCATCTTTGCCTTTTTTCTGTAGTTCTTTGGAAATAATTACGCCGCCAATTCCTGTCAAATATCCAACAGCTTGTATTACACAATTACCTTCATCATACATTTTAATCTGTGTGGATTTAATCGGCTTTTCCTGTTCAGTTGACAATATGTAATTTAATTTTTCGATTTTAGTTTTAACTTCTGTCTTGGGCTTTACACTTTCTTTGGTTTTGCTCGATTTAGGTTTTGGTTCATCTGTTTCATCGGGGTGTCTTGAGCTTATACCAATTTGTTCCTCAATTAATTCTTTTACTTCTTCTACTACATCCGATTCTATATTCATATTTTTTAATTTTGATAATATTTCACCGCCAACTGCAACCGGTTTTTCAACAAATAAACTCCTAACATCTTCAACAGTTATTGGCAAAACGGCCTTGAGTTTTTTTTGCTTTACTTCTCGTTCTTCTATTTCACGCAATCTTTGCAAAAATTGCTCCTGCTTTTTTTGTAGTTCTGTAGAATCTTTGATGCGCGGCACCTCTAAGCCGTGCTTAGATTGTATTGGATTTATCGACTGAGGCTTTCCATAAGTAGAAGCTGTTACTATTACTTTACCTACTGATGCGTTTTGTTTTGCTGGCACTCGCACTTCACTTCGCTTGTTCAAGCCGAATGATTGTAGTCTAGCTCCGGCGGCAGCTTCTTGTCCCGGAACGTAATATAAAAACTCATTGCCAACCCGTTCAGCGGTTATCTTAATTTGATTGGCTTCAAGCATCTGCGAAAGAAAAGCTTTAGCTATGAAACTGTCCATATTAATTTTCTTAGCTACTTCTATTGGTAAAAGCGGACCGAATCGCTTGATTATTTCGGTAACCTGTTCTGGAGTTATTTTTGGTATATTAGCCATTATTTCATCCTGTAATAAATCAGTTAGAAACTATATTAAGAATTTCTATTTTGGAGAGAATAATAGACTATTCGCTTCGTCTGTAAGTATATTATGGATTACAAAGCCTAAGAGTAGCGGATATTAGTAGCTATATGTTGTATAAGTACTCTCACAAATCATAAGATTAGCAACTCTATTTTCTATTTTTGGGGTAAAGCGGGTATCTACAACCTCTAGCGAAATACCTTCTATTGTTGGTGTATTAACTATTGTAGCTATAACTGTTAACTCATTAATCTTTAAGGAGACTTCTCCTGCACCTATTACATCAGTCAAATGTACAGTCTGACCGTGTACTATTTTACTTTGTCCGGCGGTTAATGTAACTGGCACGCAATTTGTTGCAGTAACACTAGCTGCGCCCGATATATGACTAACGTTGGTTGTTGCTATTAGAATTGCTAATAAGAGAACAACGCCAATTATTAACTTTGAAGGTTCTAATTTCATTTTATTCATTCACAAATATATGATCTTCATCTATATAGCCGCGCAAAGCGTCTGCTAATTTTGTTCCACCTATAGCTTCTGGTAAAATTATATAATTTGCACCAGCTTTCTTAAATTTCGGAATTAATTTAGAATCGGATATTCTTGCAGCGACTTTCAAATTCGTATTTAATTCCTTTGCCGTCAGAACTGCAAGCAAATTCTTGCCGTCATCTCCAATTGCAACTGCGATTCCTATAGCATTACTAATACCTGCTTTAATTAGAACATCTTCATCTAGGGCTTCTGACTCAATAACATAATAGCCCTGCTCTTTCAGCTTCGCTATTGTCTCTTTATCTTTCTCGATAAAGACGACTTCCTCGCCTGAATTTTTCAACCTATCTCCTATTGGCTTTCCTACCCTGCCAGCTCCACAAACAATATAGTGTCCGCGTAAAGCCCTAATGTGTTTCGTTTCTTTTACCTCCTTATAATATTCGCCGAACTTTCCTTCAATCGCCAGTCCAAATGTAGTCCATAGCGCGAACCATATAATAAATGCACCGAAGAACTTCATTATAAGCCCCCACGTCCCAAGTGCAGGATCTACAGATCCGCTATTTGCTTTTCCAGCGCCTGCAAGCGTTGTTACAGTAAGTGCTAATGCTCCAGTAGGTGTTTCGCCAAATATTATTACCGAGCTTAACGCCCCTATCGTAAGTATCGCTACTATCAACACTACGAGCGCTCTTATCTGGCTTAAAAACTCAGTAGTATTTGAGACTTTCGGAAGCATACCCCAAACTCTATTTATTAGTATAAATAATTAGTTATGAATTATTATAGGTACAGATCAGATATGCTTATGTATTAGGTGCTCTTGACTGGCCTCTAGCAATCTTTTCAATTTCATTCGCTACGTGCTCTGGATGTCTGACTCCTGGAATTACAATCGGACCATCTTTCTGGAAACCGTGCAATTCTATTTTGCCAACGTTTAGAAAACGTTCAAATCCGCTTTGCCTGACTTCTACATTTGTCATAGTAGACAAGAAAATTCCTGTGCGGTTTTTTTTAACAACACCATCAATGAAATAAATCTGTTCTGGAGTTATGTGCCATCTTTTCGACATCAAAAATATTTCAGTTTCAAGTAAGAGCATTGCAATTCCCGCGGCAACTAAAATAGTTATGAAAATATTAAATTCGGAGAAGAATGTAAAACCACCATAAGCTCCGCCAAAAATTCCGGCGAGAACATAGTTGCTCAAGAAGCCGATTCTCGAAGGTTTTATTTTTAGTTTAATTTTATCAGACATATCATTCTACACCTAAGAAGTCTTCACATTCTCCCTTTGACAAACCCACATCTATACATTCTCGTTGCACTTCTTCATTACTGTGTCCTTCTATAACATATACCATTCCCTCATTTGATTGGGTTGTTATTTCATCAGATGTTTCGGTTGTATTGTCTTGAGTCTCCTGCAGTTCTACATCTTGCGGTATTATTACTGGCAAAGGTGTACTTAGCTCTCCAATTGTTTGTGGTTCGTTGGTTTCTGTGCTAGTACCTTGAGCTAATTCGTCTCCAATGTTCAAGCCTTTAGCTTTTGCATAATTAGTGATGCCTTCAAGCTGTACTTGTCCTGTTTCCAAAACACGGACTATTCCAATGAATGGTCCAAATTCAAAAGATTCTGCATCTAAATTAAATGTAAC
Organism: Nanobdellati archaeon; assembly: GCA_018304365.1. Classification (GTDB taxonomy): domain Archaea; phylum Nanobdellota; class Nanobdellia; order UBA10117; family UBA10117; genus JAGVWH01. Next base: position 10,392 of record JAGVWH010000007.1, on the reverse strand, counting down.
TTTTCCATTATTAAATGAAATACTGCCAGTCATATCTTCTCCAGAGAAAGACGGCAAACTTGCGCCGGATAAAGTTAGACTTTTTACTTCCAATCCATACGCAGTCAAATCGACAGTCTTGTCGCTCGTCTGTCCAATTCCATTAATATAGAATTTTGTTGCTTCGCCTTCGAGCGAAACTAATTTCGGATTTAGTGAATCGAGGGATATTTTTCCTTTAAAATTAATTATGCGCAGTTCCAGCGTCTGCTCACCAATTACATCAAGCTGACTTTTATCTATTTTCAAAACGGAATTTGGTGAATCATAAACTAAAACTAATTCTTCGTAAGTTCCTTTTGCAGATATAGGAAATCTATCAAGAGTTGCTGTCATTTGTATAGTTTTCTCTCCAGCTATTGCGCCCGGCAGCGATGTAAAAAAACCTGTTGGCGTTGCTTGCCCCAAAAGTGCTATGCCTGCTATCGCTCCCAAAACTATAATAGCCAATATGATTTTCCAGTTATAGATTTTATTATGATGACTAGGCCCTATTGTAATGGATTCATTCATACTCTGAGGAATTCGTGTATGTAAATGCGGGAGAGAGGATTCGAACCTCCGAAGACACTAAGTCAATAGATGTCTCAATTCTTCTTGAGTCTATCGCATTTGACCGCTCTGCCACTCCCGCATGAGTGAAACGAATGCGAGCCAGCCAACCGAAGTTAAGCGCTGCCCGCATGAACGAAGTGAATGCGGACCAGTCAAAACCTTTGTGGTTTTAGCCTTTGTGGTTTTAGACGCTGCCATCTTTTTGTCTTCTTTAATGATGACCAGCCAAAACCTTTAGGTTTTAGGCGCTGCCCGCATGAGTGAAACGAATGCGAGCCAGCTAAAAAGTTTATCTTTTTAGGCTAGTGGGCCCAGCAGGATTTGAACCTACGATCCCATCCACGTCAAGGATGTGTCATACCGGGCTAGACCATGGGCCCTTAAGAAAATATAAAAACAGCTTTTTTAAACCTCGCTAAGGCTCAGAAAACAAAGAAAATCTGTTTTGTAAAGTAGATTTTGTATGCCTTACTAAAGGCTCAGAAAACAAAGAAAATCTAATGATTTTCTGGTTTTGAAAACCCAAAGGTTTTCAATATCTGTTTATTTGTAAAGTAGATTTTGTATGCTTATGTTTTGATTCTATCTACTAAATCGCCTACTCTTTTTTCAATTGCAGCTCTAACAATTATGCCGCCAAACAAAAGACCTGCTGATAATAGCGCAACTCCGATTGCCTTGTAAAATACCAGTGCATAAATCAAACTAGCTCCGAATGAAATATCGAAAATTCCTGTAAAAAAACCAGACAGAGCTGCCACCTCTACCGCATCCGATGGAGTTGGTATAATTATATAAATTCCTATAAATGCCAACACTAAAGCGACAGCTGTGAGTATGTCTAATCGAATTTTAGGAGTATAGTGAAACTTGCGATAGACTTTATGCGTTCTATCTGATGCATGCGGCACTTTAAAATTTCGTCTCATGGGGGGGATTTACATCTAATAAAGTATATAAATATCTTACATTTAATTTACCTATGACTAACCAAGCGCAGAAATTTGAGTATGTTCAATTTGAAGACTATAACGGCTTGATCGGCAAGGTTAAATTGATTTCAAAAGACCTAAAAGAGTGTAGTGGCGACATAGAGGATTTACAAAAATTGCACGATGAAAAGCAAAAAGAAGCGAATATAGCAAAAAAAATCGTATTGGATATCAAAGAATATATCAAAGAACTTAATTCTATGTTTATGAGCGATTTATTTGGAGCAGAAAAAGTGGATTATAAAACTTCTGGCGCTTCTCCAAAAGAGAAAAAAATAAGTAAATTTGTAAATAAAGATGCTCTTATGAATTTGCAAAAAAATATTGATGCATTACGAAACCAATTGGACTAAACAAATATGACAGGTGGGCGAAAAGCTTATAAATTCCCACAACTAATTCTATGTATGGAAATGGAAACTGTAACATTAGATGAAAAAGGAAGGCTAACAGTACCAGCGCAAGCCAGGGCTACGGCGAAGACAAAAGAATTTGTTGTAATAACTTTAGGCAAGCAAGTCCAGATTGTTCCAAAACCGTCGCTAAAACAGCTGCTCGGTCTATCTAAAAAAGTAACAGCCAAGGATTTGAGAGATGAGCAAGAGCGCATTGCTTGATTCCTGGGCTTGGATAGAGATATTCAGAGATACACCTGCTGGAAGAATGCTCCAAGAGCGCTATGAGACTTCTGAAAAAATAATATCCGCGATAAACTTGCACGAAGTTTATAGGAAATTTCTAGTAGAGGATTTAGCTTTAGCCGTATTTGCAAGAAATTCTATGCTAGCTGCTGCAAAGGTGTTTCTAGTTTCAGCGGAGCTTGCGCTTCGGGCTGCAGAGCTAAGGAAAAAATATCCTCGATTTTCAATGGCAGATTCTATCATAGCAGCAACAGCAGAAGAAAATAATGCGATTTTAGTCACAGGCGATGAGGATTTTAAAGGCGTGACCGAGATAAAAGTACATTTAATCTAAAATTTGACTTTGGAAATTCTAAAGAATAGATGAAATTTAACTTTCGTCTGGAGTTGTAAGTTTAGATTCTACATCTGTAACTTTTTCCTGTGCTTCTTGCAGCAAGGCATTCCAGCCTTCTATTATTTCGGCTTCTTTTGTTTTAATTTGAGAAATTTTATCTAGCGTATTTTTTAATTCATCAATTTTTGTCTGCATATTTTCAATAGTTTGTACGATGTCTTTATACTTTTTAATTTTTATAAAAACAGTTGTTTTTTCTGACTGACTTGCGTGTTTAACTTGCGGCTGAGCCGACTTAATAGCTATTGGTTTTGTGCGTGCCATCTTTGGAAAAGACGGCAATTCTATATCATCTGACTCTGGTAAAGCTGGCAGAGGTGGTAAAGCTGGGAATTTATCTTCTGTTACTGCTGTTTTTCTTTTAAACAATTCCATAGCTTATTCAGTATGGTTTAGCTTTTATATATTATTCACTTCTATCTGGGGATGAGGTTAATAATTCCGCTATTTATTCTTTTAATTCTGCCCGCAGCTTATGCTGATGATTTAGAACTTTCTATAACTGCGGGAAATTTCTTTTCGGATGAATCAAATAAATACAAATTAATTGTGAGAAATTTGGATGGAACTGCTCCAGAATATATAAATTTTACAATCGAGTATTGGATTTCAAATTCTAATGATGAATTAATTAGCGGCTATCCAAAAACTACGAACAATGATTTGAAAGAACAACGGACAATAAATAGGCAATGGACGCCGGATGACACTGGATTATTTTCCATTTGTGCTAAAATAATTTCAACTACAACAAATGATGACAATTCTGATAACGATTATTTTTGTAGTGAAGTTTCTGTAGCTGGACAAGTAAATCAAACTGAAGAAATTGTTGTCGCTGAAGAAAGCAGCGAAGAAGAAACTAATAGTGCGGTTATGGATGGAATAGAAACATACGAAGAGGAAGTAAATATTAGTTTTAGTACTTCTACCGAAGAGAATAAAATTGAATTAATACAATTACAAAACGTGCCATCGAATAAAATAGAAAAAGTATTTGAACAAAAACCAGATACAACAAAAGCGGCTATGTTTTTATTTATAGTCGCATTAGTAACTATAATTATTGTATTCTTATTTAAAACCTATAAAGATTCAAATAAGCTTTAATTTCATTTAGGTAATTGGTACTATGAGCATAGAGTTCTTCTTTCATAGTTTCTATCGTACTTTTGTAAAGATACTTCTCGTAAAATGTTTTCACGAATTTTATATAAGGTGTTGCTTCCCACGTATCTTCTTTGTCTAAGATTAAAGTGGCAGTTACGTAAATCTCTGCCTTGCCTTTTTGCATTTTCTTCTTTTTGCCGTCTTCATCTTCAGCTTCTACATCTTCTATCTCTATTATAAAAATAGTTGATACCTTATATTTAGAATATTCATCTACTTCTCTTACGGCTTCCCATTTTATTTCGAAAGAGCGCATAGCATCTTTTATTTTTTCATTATATTTAATTTCGTTAACTTCAAACTTTTGTGCAACCAGCCAATCATGCAAATGTAAGTATAAATCTCCGAGATTAAATATGCCTGTGTATTTGACTTTTTGATTGTCTATTATGGTGATGCTAGTTGACATATGTTATTTTACACCTTGTCGGCTGAATAAAAACCTTTGCAATACTATGTACAAGTATATTTATATACTGCAAACTCTGTTTGAGAATATGGAGCATATACTGCATCATACAAAAAAAAGAACTCCTGATTTGTTGGAAATTGCAACGCTTGGCGTTTTAATTATTTGGACAACAACTACAATTTGGCTATTGGCGAGAGCAATGACCCTGCCAATATTAAGTTCTATAACGTGGGAATCTTTACAGGCTATTTTTACAGCTTTTATTAGTATCACTCTTCTTGTTTTAGCAGTTATATTAGCAGATATAAGAAAAGAATTGAAAGATTTGTATAACTAATATAAAAGAAACAATAGCTTTTGGTTTTGTAGATTTCAATAATTACAATACAACAAGACTTTTAAGACTTTATTAGCGCTTCTGTTTGTTAAAATGAATAATCAAATGCAGCCAATATTTATTCTACCCGAAGGTACTACACGCAATACTGGCAAATCTGCTCAGCGTGCAAATATAGCTGCGGCAAGAGCCGCTGCTGAAACTGTTAGAACTACTCTTGGTCCAAAAGGCATGGATAAAATGCTTGTTGATTCTATGGGTGATGTCGTAATTACAAATGATGGCGTAACAATTCTCGACGAAATGGAAATTGAGCATCCAGCGGCTAAGATGATGCTTGAAATCGCAAAAGTTCAAGAAAACGAAATAGGAGACGGCACTACAACTGCCGTAATACTTGGCGGAGAATTATTGAAAAATGCTGAAGAGCTGTTAGAGAAAAATATTCATCCCGCTGTAATTGCAAATGGTTACAAATTAGCAGCAGAAAAAGCTCAGGAAATTCTGCCAAAGCTTAGCAAAAGCGTAACTATCGAGGATAAAAGCGTACTCACAAATATTGCTATAACTGCTATGACTGGGAAAAATGTTGAAATGGCGCGAGAAAAACTTGCTCAAATTGCAGTTGATGCCATTCTTAGAATAGCGGAGCAGAAAGATGGTATCATAATAGATACTGATAACATAAAGTTAGTAAAGAAAGAAGGTGCAGGTGTGACCGCCTCACAGTCTGTCCAAGGAATAGTTTTGGACAAAGAGCGCGTTCATTCAGGAATGCCTCGTTCAATTAAAGATGCAAAAATAGCTTTGCTTGAGTGCGCTATTGAAGCACGAGAAACCGAAACTGACGCTAAAATACAGCTTACAGATCCAAGACAATTACAGGCTTTTTTAGAGCACGAAGAACGCGCTCTAAAAGATATGGTTGGAAAAGTAATTGCCAGCGGTGCGAATGTAGTTTTCTGTCAGAAAGGTATCGATGATATGGCGCAGCACTATTTAGCTAAAAAAGGAATTTATGCCTTAAGGCGCATTAAGGACAGCGATATTGCTGCCTTAGCAAAAGCTACCGATGCAAAAGTAGTTGCCAATATTAACGATTTAACTTCTGATGATTTAGGTTATGCTGGATTAGTTGAAGAAAGAAAACTGCATAAAGAAGATATGACATTTGTTGAGAACTGTAAAAATCCAAGAGCAGTTTCTATAATCTTAAGAGGCGGAACAAAACACGTCGTAACGGAAGTTGAAAGAGCTATGACTGATGCGATAGGCGACATTTCCGCAGCCATAACTGTAGGAAAATATGTAGCCGGCGGAGGCGCAATTGAAATAGAATTGGCAAGAAGACTGCGCGCATATTCGGAACAATTATCTGGAAGAGTTCAGCTCGCTGTCCAAGCCTTTGCAGAGTCATTAGAAATAATTCCAATAACTTTAGCGGAAAATGCTGGACTTGATCCGATCAATGTTATTACAAATTTGAAAGTGAAACACGACAATGGCGAAATACACGCTGGAATAGATATAGAAACCGGTGGCTCTCGTGATATGGTAGAAGTCGGAATAATAGAACCATTAAAAATAAAAACTCAAGCTATACAATCTGCAACCGAAGCGGCAATTATGCTTCTACGAATTGATGATATAATTGCAGCTCATAAAATAAATAAAGGTACGGGAAGTCCTCAAATGTCTCCAGGTATGCCTGGTATGGGTATGTAGTTAATCAAAAGTATTTAAAGTCCCTTCTTAATTAATTATTAGAGGTAAAATGGCTAAATATCCTATTCATCGCTACAGCGCTTCAACTAGAGAACCAGGTTCTAATGATAAATTAGTAAGAACTCTTATTTCGAGTAACGTCGAGACGCAAAGAAGTATGGCTCGCGTAATAGACAGTCTTAACGGATTAGTTACGATGTTAAAAGAAGGCGGCGACGAAACTGATTCCGAAAAGCCATCTGCTAATCAAATGCCAATTATGCAGCCCCAATATTCAAAAGAGACTGCTAGTCCTGAAGCAAGTAAACAAATTTTGCAAAGATTAAATAACCTTGAAGGACAGCATAGACAAATAGTAGAAGCGCTAAACGTCATAATCAATCACTTAAAGAGGTTCGCAAATGAGGCTAAATAAGAGAAAGAGGGGAATAAGTCCAGTAATAGCTATAATTTTATTGCTGATGATGACTGTAGCTGTGGCTGGAGCCGCATTTTATTGGCTTACAAGAATACAAGGACAAATGCAGGGGGGAGTTGAAAGTTTTGAAAGTAATCTTTTTGAAAATATAGCTTCTAATATAGAAGTTATCGATGCTGATTATTCTTCAGCTAACGAAAATATAACAATGTATTTGCAAAATACAGGCAACAAAAAAATCCCACTCGTAAAACGTTCTACATTTCCAACTACAACTTGGATTTTAAGAGACCAAAATGGAGTTGCGGTTTGTTCAAGTGACTGGAGCGGTGAAGGAACTGCTGTAAGCTGTGCTACGGGCTGCGGTGCAAATGTCAAAATCGATATTGGAGAAATAAAAACTGCAACAGTAAATACGGCTGGAACTAAATGCGATATATCTAGTTATGGCGGCGGAAAAGTATTCCACTTCATAGTAGACTTTAGCGGCGAAGCTAGCGCGGGTGGAAGTTTCATAACTCCAGAGGATGTATGATGAAACGTGGTATTACACCCATTATTGCGATTATTTTATTATTAATGATGACAGTCGCTGTCAGCGGAGCGATGTTCTACTGGCTTTCAAGAGTTCAGGGACAAACTCAAGGTGCCGTTGAAAGCTTCCAGTCTAATTTATTTACTAACATAGCTTCCGAAGTTTCTATAATAGAAGCAAATTATAACGATACACTGGAACAATTGCACATATTCTTGCACAATACAGGAAATACGCAAATCACATTAGATAATAGTACAACTTATCCGACGACAGACTGGATATTATTTGATTCTGATAGAAAATCGGTTTGCTCAACAGATTGGGGCAGTACTACAAACTCTACACCTTGTTATTCTGGCTGTGGCTCAACAGTCGAATTATCGGTTGGACAAATAAGAGAAATTAGATTAAACTTGACAAATAGCCCTTGCGATATCACATCTAAAGTAAATGGCTCGGTCTTTAGTTTTATTATAGATTTCTCTGGCAAAGCTACTACAGCGGGCAGCTTCGTCAAATAAAATTATGTTTATTTTGATGTGGATCTGGTATAATTTCTACTATTTTATTGTTCTTGAATTCTAAACGCACCGTACTTGGCAACCCGCCGCGTGACTTAAATTCGCCCACTAATCTAGCCCATTTGGGTTTTGTTATTTCTATTTAAGGATTCTATCAGACCACGTTCTACTTCGTATAATGCATCTCCGTAGAAATATGCAGTAGATACTAAATAATTAACCATTTGCTCTCCTCAGTATATCATATTTATCCTCCGTATTAGTAAGTATTAAATCATTTTTCTTAAGTTTAGTTTCATTCTCTAAATAAACTGACTGCTTCCACCCAAAAGCATTTGTCAACAGAACGGGTATAGTTGCAGCGGTTAATCTAACATTAAATTCTAAGAAATATGCTCTATTATTAAATATAAAATCTAGACCGAAAAAACCATTGTAATGTTTGAACAAAGTTTTTCCTTGCTCTAAAATATCTCTTAAGAACTCTATCTCTTTAAAGTTTTTTAAATCTAATATTTCATTACCTTTGAAAAAATATCCGTCTTCTGTTATCTGTTTTGTATATCCAAAAGCTATTATTTTATTCTTGTCTTTGTACAATTGAATGCTAAAAGGCGTTCCATATATTTTACGTTCCAAATAGAAACATAATTTACCATTCTCTTTAAAATTGAATTTTTTGAAATATTTAATCTTAATTTTAGTGCAATCGAAAGATGTAAAACCTCCAGATCCAAGATTTCGTTTCAAAAAGAACTCATTATCTTTGGCTAAAATATTCTTGAGGTGCGTAAAATCCTGTACAATTATAAATTCTGGCGTATTACGCTTTATAGTTTTTTTCTGCATTATTTTATTGTTTAGTTTTAGGAAATCCATCCAGTTATAATTTATAGATACATTATTTTCTTTAGCAAGTTTATCTGCATCTGGGTGTGGTATGCCTGCCCACAAGCACTTTATTTTCGTTTGCCAAACAAGTTGCTCCGTTTAATATCCAAGGAAGCAAATTCTCATATTTCCGCATCTCTGGTATTTCATAGTTTAAACTCTCACCAAGTCCTCTGAAATCCAGACTGTATAGAACATCTTTCTTATTTAATTCAGATACTTCTTCCGGCGTTAATTTGCTAATCTTTACTTCCATAATGCCTATAAATCCTAAACGTATTAATATATTGTCTGAGAATGTCTAATTTGTGTTTAGTTAGTATTCTAGATTTTATGGTGCCTATATGTATTCAATAGCGCTAACATATTTAAATAAAACCATTGTAAACTCATATTATGAAAAAAGGCCTGTCAACTCTGATTGGTGCACTTTTGCTAATTATGATAATAGTTGGTCTTGGAGGTTTTGTTGCTTATTGGATTTATGGTTATTCTGACAAATCATTCGGAAGTATAGACAATTTGCAGTCATCTATATTATTAGGGGATGAAGGAAAAATAACTATCTTAAGTTCCGAATATTCATTCGACTCTGAAATTCTCTCTCTTACACTTAGAAATTCCGGCGGAAAATCTATTCCGCTGGACAACTCTTCAAATTTTCCGACTACAACTTGGATATTACAGCATACGCAAGGAAGACAAGTTTGTAATACGAATTGGGACGGAACTGATAATTCGGTTGCCTGTTTTAGAGGTTGTGGCACAAATGTAGAACTTGATATAGGCAAAATACAAAACATAGATTTGAATTTAAGCGGCTCACCTTGTGACTTATCAACATTAGATAATTTTACAATTTATGAATTTCACATAGATTTCTCTGGCAAAGCTAAAGCCGCAACATCAACAACAAGGAACAATTGAAAGTTCACAGAAACAGTTGTTTGAAACGCTTTCATCCTGTGTAAGTATTCCCACCTTTAGATATAATACAATTGATAATCAGACAGATGTAGTTTTCCAAAACTGCGGAAATGTACTTCATAGAATCGGCGATACAGATTTGATAGAAGATAGAGTCATAGTTTCATCAGGCTCGGCATGTTCTTTTCTTTTGAATAGTTCAAATTGTATTGGCTGCCCATTTACTCTTGAGCCAGGGGCTGTTCAAGATGTAATCTTAAATTTTACTGCGGTTGGAGCTTGCAATGCAAATATCAAAGGCAACATAAGGAGCGAAATATCATTCTTTATCGACAGGAAAACAAGTGTCAGTAGAACATTTATACCGGAAGATGAAGTCATTTGTGATATAAGGACTGCTAATACAACTGCACAAAAACTAACTGGAATTGCTATTGACACTGACACTACATTTAATTTCAGCATTACTAATAATGGTAATGCACTTGATACTTTTTCATATACTACTACAACAGTAGGAACAGCTTGTGGTCCAATAAGATTGCACGAGAATTTGACTGGCGCACCTGTATATTTAAATGCCTCGCAAGTAAATCCAGGCAACAATGCAACTTTAGTTGTAGTTGTAAGAGCAAGCACTCTTGGTTTGACGTCTTGCAGTACTGAAATTAGAATACGTTCTAATAATTGCAATAGCATAAGCAAAGCAATAAACACTACTGCTGTATCCGCTTAATCAGCCAGTAATTAAACCAATAGTTATAGAGGATGCAAAATAAGCTATCAATATATAAGTTATTATGAATTTTAAATTTGAACTTATTTTAAT
>JAGVWH010000006.1 GCA_018304365.1 Nanobdellati archaeon | reverse complement strand
ATCTATGCAAAACCCACTCAGCATTGGTTGTTACAGAAGTTGAGCCACAAAAAGAAGTTTACAAACAATTTCTTGAATACTTAGAAAAGTAGGTGAACCTTCTAAACCTGCACAAACCCGCAATGAGCGTAATAGCTTTTCCAGTAGTTTTTTACTTCTTTTAGATGCGGGGAAGGCTTTATATATGCGGCATATATATTAGTATACGTGGTATAAATGGTACAGGCCGTAATTAATATTTCGGAGCAAGCCAACAGGGTTTTGACTATCGTAAAGGCTAAGTTTGGGCTTAAAGACAAATCTGACGCCATAAATTTGGTTGTGCGGGAATATGAGGAAGAATTCCTGGAGCCTGAGCTGCGCCCCGAATATAAAGAAAAGTTGGCAAAAATTACCAAAGGCAGATATCTTTCTAGAGAAGAGTTTGAAAAAACCATTAAGGGCGTCTGATGGCTTACATCGAAAGGTATAGCGAAATTCTGGCCAAAAAGCTTGCAAAATTAAACAAAAAAGACCCTGCCAGTTTTGAGAGGGTTGAAAAGAAAATTAAAGAAGTTCTGGAGCATCCGGAGCACGAGTATAAAAATCTACGGCACGATATGTCTGATTTCAAGCGAGTCCATATCGGGCACTTTGTCTTGACTTTTAGGGTGAACCACAAAAACAAAATCGTATGGTTTGATGATTACGACCATCACGATAACATCTACCGAAAATAGAATTTCGGGAGACCAGCGAAAAGGTTTTCGCTTTGTATACAAAAGATAGTTGGTGAACCCTCTAAACCTGCACAAACCCGCAATGAGTGTAATAGCTTTTCCAGTTGTTCTGTATTTTATTTGAATTTGATTTCTCTCTTCTGCTTTAGACTCTTAAGAATTGCAAATCCAAACTCTGCTGATCGGATTGCCTGTTTTAAATCTGCAAAATCAGCAGGCCAGCCATTGAGCGCTTTATGTAATTCATTAAGCTGTTCTTCATACCCCTTACTACCACTAAAAATTTTCTTAAATATCTTGCCATTTCTAAAAATACTAACTTCTGTAAATTCTTTAATGGCCAATTCTAAACCAGGAGCTATTATATCGCACCGCTCTCTCCAATCAGATTTTGCATATAACGTGCTATATGATATTTCCAACGTTGAACCGTCTAAAAGTTTTGCGACTGCAGTAAAGTTTTGTGGATTTCCTTTCGCATATACGCTTATTATATCTGTATCTAAAAGCCAACAAGTTAAGTCAGCATAATGACATATAATCCGTATAGCGCCGCTTGTTTTCCCAGATTCATTTCGTTTTAGAATTTCGTTAAAACTCCATCTAATAGTAATTGGTTTTTTCTGCTCGTTTAATACAGATTTCAAATATTTAGACAGCTTAGTGTGGCGCTTGTTTAATCCTAAAGCAAACAACAAATTTTTATCTTTAATTATTTGGGCTATTTTTTTGCAATCTTTTTCCGTTAGAGCTAACGGCTTTTCACAAAATATAGGTTTATTATACTTAGTCGCTGAAATAATATTTTTAGCGTGCTCGGCATCCGCTGAAGTTATATATGCTAACTTTATTTCCTTATCATTTAACGCTGTATCTAAATCTGTTGATTCCGCATTAAATATTTTTGCTAGTTTTTTAGCGCGTTCGCCAGATTTACTGATCAAATATTTAACTCTAAACTTAGATTTACGAATTGCCGGCAAATGTGTATTTTCGGCGAATTTTCCTAAACCTATAACAGCTATTGCGCTTGCTTTTGATTTGATTTTTAAATATTTTTCTGCCAAATAATATACTTTATCGACTGCAAAATTAATTTCTTTTAGCCCAATTAATTTAAAAAGTAATAAAAGCCCCGTATATAAAGTTATAACAATACAGATAAGTATTATTCTTAATACTACGCTGCTACTGAAGCTCAGATAATAGCTCATTAGAAAGACCGCATTTAATATAATAATCGATAGCGCTATTCTCCTTGTTCTAAGTTTCATTGCTTTTTTTAATATTATACTATACGCTAAAGCTAAAAATAAAACATTTATTACAAGTGCGTAAGCCGCGCCCATCAAACCATACATATTTACAAAAAAATAATTCGTAAGCAATGCTAAACCAAGAGTACTTGCTGTTGCGACAGTTCCCTCTTTTATTTTATCAATACTTATTATAAAAGTATGCATAATTATAAACATTGAGAAATAAAATGTGCTGAATAAAATTACTGCCAATGGCTCTGTAGCTGGCAAATAATCATTGCCGAATGTGATACTTATCCCTTCCCAGCGAAAAAACATAACAGGTATTACTAAAAAACCGACTAAAACATTATAATATACTAATATTTTTTCGGCGTACTTCCTAACTTCTGTCAGCTTACCTTTCGTATAGGATTCAACAATATATGGTAGCGACGCATTTTTTATTGCGCCTGGCAAAAACATTCCAATAAAAGTTACAATTGTAACTGCGGGAACATAAAATCCTACTATTTCTTTCGTAGTTAATATTCCTAAAATAAATTTATCTATACTTAAGAAAATCGAAATGAAAATAGATAATATTGTAATATTTGCACCAAGATAAAATACTTTTCTAAGCTCTGTTGAAAATTCAAACATAAGATATTTTGCATAACGGAAATACGCAAGCAAAGCTATTATGGCTGGCGCTATTACTGCTGCTAAAATTGCGCCCCCAATTCGCCAGCTAAAACCAAACAAAAAAAGCGATCCAAAAATTAACATTATTATCTGTTTACCGCTTTCAATTGCTGCATAAGATTTGAATTTCTTAAGTCCGCGTTCTATGCCAAGGGCAGTATAAAATATCACAGTTCCCAAAATTATCAACGATGCTAACTTTAGGTATTTGCTGAGCAATGCATCATGATATAAATTAACCGCTACAAAATCTGCTATACTAAAATGTATTATTGTTGCTATTATTGCTGTGCTAGTGCCAATAATCAGCGCGGCGGATATTGGTTTTCTAATATCCAGCCCTTTAACATTATATTCTGCTATAAGTTGTGTTGAAACTGTTTGCACAGATAATGATGCGACTATAGAAAACCATGAAACCATAAGTAAAGATAGTATAAACGCGCCCATATTTTCAGGACCCAACACTCTAGCCAAAAATAAAGTATATGAAACGGATAATATTTTTGCGAGGAAAACACCCGCACCAATGTACAAACTGCTCTTAAATATATCTTTTAACATCGGATAAAGCTTTTAGAAAAGTTATATAATGTTAATGTTAACCAATCACCGCCAAAGCGTTGTGGTTCTATCTTTATGTTCATGCGCTTCAACAACACCGTGGCAATCTAAAATAATATGTTGGTCTGTCAAATAATCTAATATATCTAAATAAACTGGATCCCTATTTGCTATTATTATTAATTCACTTTTCTTAGCTAGTTCTGATATATTATTGCAGAAATGCGAAAACATAGTAGGAAAATTTTGTTCTATGAATATTTTATTTAATGGTAAAGTAGATTTTTCGCTAAGATTAGCATCATAAATAATTAAATTATAACCTTTATCTTTCAATCTTTTTACGATTTCCAGCATAGGACTTTCACGCAAATCATCTGTATTTTCTTTGAAAGCTATTCCCAAAATTCCTATGTTTAGTTTTCCGTAAGAAGCTATAACATCTATTATTTCGCGTTTTCTCCGCTCATTGCTGGGCAAAATAGAATGCATTAAAGGATATTTTTCGTAATCGGGAACTAAAGTTGTAAAAGCACGCAGCTCTTTTGGCAGACAGGATCCTCCAAACGGTGGTCCGGGGCGCAGGTAAGCTTCAGATATATTTAATTTTTTGTCGGATAAAAATAAATCAAATACTTCTTTATAATCTATTCCCAAATCTTTACACATACTTGCTATTTCATTCGCGTAAGCAACTTTTAACGCGTGAAAACTATTATCAACATATTTTATAAATTCTGCAGTTTTTATATCTGTAACTTTCAAAGGTGCGTTTACATCTCTGTAAATTTTCTTCAACACATTTATACTAACATTTGTTTTTGCACCAATGACTAAACGCGTTGGATGTATAAAATCGTAGACGGATATTCCCTCGCGCATAAATTCTGGATTCATACAAATATCAAAATCTGCAAATGCTTTTTTTCCAGAAGATGATTCTAAAATAGGTATTAGTTTCGTTTCTATAGTTCCTGGTGGTATAGTGCTGCGTATAACTACAGTGTAAAACTTAGTCGAATTTTTTATAGCATCTCCAACCTGAGCGCAGCAGATTTTTAAAGCGGCTAAATCTGGGCTGCCATCTTGCGAACTTGGCGTACCAACGCAGATAAAAATCACATCAGATTCTATAAGTGCGCGCGACTGATTTGTTGTAGCTCTTAGCGTTCCTTTTGATACAGCTGAGCTAACAAGTTCGTGAACTAGATCTTCCTTAAATGTCCCTTTACCGGAATTTATCAAATCTACTTTTTCCTGATGAACGTCAATACCAATAACATTAATTCCTTTGTAAGCTAAATATGCTGCCGTAATACAGCCGACATAACCCAATCCTAATACGGCTACTTGCATATTGTTGGCTAAATTCAGTTACTCTTATAAAGATATTCATATCGATATCAAAATGCGTCATACTATTACTAAAACGTTGTATTCTTCTCTATACCGTATGTTACATGACAAATCTTATTTCATAGATCCTATTTACAATGTAGTCGATCCAAGACCAGTTGCGGAATTTGCAAAGAGCGCTGCGCGTTTAGGCGAATTAAATGTGGCTAAAAAATGTTTTGACTGGATTATATCTGTACAGAATAAAGATGGTAGTTGGAATGAAATTTTAACCACAGAATTTAGCCAAGAAAGCTGTGTGGCTACAGGAGTGATTGGCCGGATGCTTTTAATAGGTTATGAGCTACTTCACAAAAAAAGTTATTTACGGTCGGCTCTTAAGGCAGCAAAATATATCCATACAAAAGAGTTTTTACCGGGTTACTATATCAAATCATACCTACATTATAGTGATGTTTTAAACGTAAACGCTACCGTTGCTACATTTCTGCAAAAAGCTTATGAAATTACGAGGGAAAAAAAGTTTGCTAAAGCTAGAGACAGAGCTATATTCAATGTTATTAAATATCAATTCAAAGATGGCGCATATCCCTATGCTTCGCGAATAAACACATATCCATACGAGAATCATTTAAATTTCCGGGATGCACATTACCACGCACTTACGCTATATTTCTTATTGCTTGCCGATCCATATTTATCAAACAAATTTTTATCGCTTTCGTATAAAAAATCTATTGCCTGGCTAAAAGATAGTTATCGTTTTGGCAAATTAGATTGGTCGAAAGACGAGCATATTTTTTCCATAGGAGTGACAGGCGCATATGGTTATGCTTTATTTTGTGCTGAATTTGCGAAAGATAGTATTCTTTCAGAAAAAATAGAGCGGCACATATCAAAAATACAGCGACGCGATGGTCTTTATAATAGATATGAAAAACCAACTATAATAGAGACTGTAAAATCTGTAATGCGCGAAGTTATAGATTTTGACAGCATAGCTCCTAAAAATTTTGGTTTTGCTACAAAACTTTTACGCATTCGGCAGAAACTTAGCCGCAATCTAAAAGTAAGGAAAAAACCACAAATATCAGTGTATTATTCTGCCCAAATTCTAGATTGTTTAACAGAGATTAACTATGTTTTGAATAAATAGCAGTAAGTTTCTGTCCGGAAGTTTTCCATTTAAATAATTTAGCTGCTTTCCTGGAATTGATCTTAAGAAGCTTCAATTCCTTTGGTTCCAATGCTTTCAAAATACTTTGTGCAAAAGATTCTGAATTATCTGGCTTTGATAATAAACCACATTTGTGCTCGCGTATCAAATCTGCTAATACTCCAAAATCACTTGTCAATACAGGTAGACCGAAGTGTAACGAATCATAAACCTTAATTCCAACAAAGTTTGCTTGATAATCTATATTTATACGCGGATGTAATAGCAAAGTTGCATTTTTATAGTATGACTTCATTAATTCGTCTGAAATTTTACCGGTAAAAATTAGTTTATCGCTTACATTGAGTTTTTTTGCTAAATTTTCTAAGTTTCGTCGTTCTTCACCATCACCTGCAATAACTACAACAAAAGATTTAAGTGATTTCAAATAAGGTATTGCTCGTATTAAATTTACTAAGCCTTCCGTCTTTCGCAAAGTTCCATTGTAAAATAAAACGTGCGTATGATTAAGTTTTAGCATTTCTGCATTGGATTCCGCCATTTCGACATTGTAAGAATTAGCTATTGGAACTAACTTTGACTTCACTCCATAATTTGCTATTTCTTCAGACCCCACACTTGACAAAGTTATTACTGCATCTGCTTTATTCAATAAACTTATCTCATAATTTTTAATAAAACTGTATTTTGCTTTTGACCAGTTGCCGAGATTATATTCTGTCGCGCTTAGAAGTCTGTGGCTTTCTAAAAAAACTGGAATATTAAATTTCTTTCCAAGGTTTAATGCTGCTAAATGTAAATCAAACGGTTGTCTAGCGTGAAGCACTTCTATATTTTTGATGTTTATTATTTTTGCGCAGAACTTTAAAAATGCGTAATATCTGCCAAAATTAAATTTGTATTTATCTTCCAAAACATTTCCGATTATAAATTTATAATACGGTATTCTATAAACAGTACAGTATTTGTCTTCTTCTTCTGCGAATTTCCCGCGAGTTGGCACAAATAAAAAAACGTTATTTTTGCACTCCGTCAGACCTTTACATAGCCCTTTTATTCGAGCCACAGCGCCATTTTTTTCAGGCGAATAAACTGGAGTAAAAAAACCTATATTCATATTTCGGCTGGATAAAGTAACTTTAAAAACTAATCGAGAGTTTTATCGCGATTAAAACACATATCATTAAACTCGCAATACTTACACAGCCAACTTACTTCTCTCTTAGGTGGCGTCTTAACTTTTAGCGATTGTGTCAAAATCGCTGCTCTGCCTTCCATAAAATGTGTAATATCTCTTTGCTGCACTTCATAGGCTTTGATTTTACTTAAGCTTAGATAAACAATTTTTATTTTTTCTATTTCTTTTTGTATCTTCTCATCTAAGAGAGAAAAATAACCTTGTGCTTGAAGCATATGATGTGACTGCGGTGTAGCTGGAATATTTGCTGTTGTTTTAAATTCGTAAATAACATTATTATGTAATGCGTCGATAAAACCTATAATATCAAAGTGGCTAAATTCTTTTTGGACAAATACTTCTTTTTCGTGCTTTGGCAAAGATTTTGAAACAAATTCGTGCAGAGCATGACCGCGAGAAAACACCCATAATTTTTCTAAATCTAAAATTTCCTCTTCTGTCATTTTGTAGTATGCTTGTCTTAAACAAAGACCAGTTACTGTGCCTACACCGTAACGCGGCCGCTCGTGTTCTGTTTTAGTTCTTGGTGTTTTTTCCAAAAGAGAGTGCAAAATAGGGCGAGTCAGAAATTCAATACAGTGCTGACACGCTTTAGCTTCTTCTATCGAATGATGAACTCCCGTGGGACATTGTATTTTCATATTATTTCAGCCAATCATTAAGCGCGATTTGCTTCGTTGTATCTTTTCCGAAAACTGACTCTATTCCCTCTTTAAGTAATTTCATAGACTGTTGCATATATGGAGAAATGCCATTTATTCTTGTGAGCTTCATTGTTGCTTCAAGATATTTTTTAACAGATCCTTCTGCAATTGTAAATAATAATTTTCCTTTACAAATAGTGCATACTCCCGAGAGAGGTGGACGTCTATATTTCGCATTACATTTAACACATCTAACTTGCTGCATTGTATATTTTCTTAAATTTCCCTTAATATCTCTGATAAAATGTTTGTCAATTACTAATGCTGCAACACCGTCTAAATCTGATGCTCTTATTCTAGATGCTAAATCGAGCTGTCCGTCTAATTTTTCTATCATAGTTGGAATAAATTTATACGCTGAAAGTCGTACACCTGCATTCAAATCGTTCGTTTCGTGCGTATATTTGAATCCTTCATACTGTTCTTTTTTTCCGAGCACATCTTTAACTTGTAATACTTTAACATCCCACGGAAATTTACATTGCTCTGCAGCGCGATAAAATTCAAGCGGATATTTATCTGTTATATCCATACCATGCACTTCTGTATCAACTTCGCTAGGAACTAAAACAGTGGTTAGTACTAATGGCGCATCCATAGATCTGCTTCCCCGTCTATCTGGTAAATATTTTCTGGAAAAATTCAAAAAAGCATCTAATGCAAGTAAAGCGCAGGTTTCATCTCCATCGAAATTTCTTCTTTGTGCCGCGTGCCAATACGGATGCGCAAAACATCCAAGTGTTTTGGAAAATCCAAGTATTCTACCAATTATTCCAGCTGACGTGTGCGGTGCTAAACCAATAATCAGGTGGCCGATTAAATCATCTTTTGTTTTAACATTATAGTATTTAGGTAAATGATAATATTTTTCCAATAAATCATCAATAAAATTGCACGCTCGCATCATAATATCGTCGGCAGTTTCATCGGGCGTCTCCGGACAGCTCGGCAAAATAACATCTTGTGGTAATATTTCGAGTAGTTGCTCGTCGTTTTCAAGAGGTTCTCCGAAAATATCTTTTTCGTAGCCAAGTTCTTTTAATTTGCCAATTGGCGTTCCTATTTCTTTTGGTTTAAAATGAGTTACTCCCATTTCAGTCATATCGTAGCGTATGGTTCCGTCTTTATTTACTGCTAATTTATGAGTCGCTCGCAAAATTCCTTTTGAAATATGTTCTACTATTTTATCTTTATTAGTCGTACCTCTTACACCTTTTACTAACTGCGGTGCGGGCATATTTAATGCTTTAACAGCGGAATCGAAATAATGATTTATATCTATTTTTTGTTTTCTAAAACCTCTTGTATACGCGCCGCAACAGTTATCCTCTAATGTCGTACGTTTGCATTTGACGCAGACTTTTTTCCAAGTTGTTTTTTTACCACACAACTCGCACGAAGAGTAAATAGTATTTATGTTGCATTCATCACAGTTATATGTTGGAAAATCTGACGTTATTGTATTTTTACTAATTGCATCTTGAAAACTTCTTAATCGTCCTCCTTCTTTTCCAACAGGAAATAATACTACCGGAGTTCCTTTCATTTTTCTTAGTTTTGCTTTTTCAGGTCGCCCCATTCTTGTTCCTATAAACGTACCTGATTTATCGCGCTGTTTGACGGGTGATTTTGAATTAATATGTGCTAAGCCCGTTGCGCCAGAAGTCTCTTGTAGTGTAAATATTTTGTTTAGAATAAAATTTACCTCGCTATCAAAAGTAATATTATTGTTTTCAACGCGGTGCTCACAACCAATAATTTCGAGAATTCTTTTTTCTTCTGACAATGGTCGCGAATTATTTTCAAATTTTAAAAACCACTCGCGCAGAGCTAGATATTCTACTCCCGAGATATCTTTCCAATGATATGTAAATTTCGGATGTAAGGGCGTATTAGTTTCTTCTGCAAACTTATATGCGGCCTCTATATTTGGCAACGAAATTAAATTTTTAAAGCGGATTAGCAATTCTTTATTTTGTTCTTCTGAAAAATTTCCTAATGCATTTTCTACTTCTAACCGCCACCACTCTTCGTTATAGCCGCATGGCACAAGACGCTGTCCATTTTCCGAAAAGTCCCCGTAATTAACAAGTAAATCTCCAAGAAATAATATCTCTTGTATTTGATTTTTAACTTCATTTGCTTTGGCTTCTGTATTTAATTTGACTACGTTGCCTTCTTTTGTTTTAACGATTGGTCCTTCAATAGAATCGCACGCTGAAAAAACTGTCGCTTTTCCTGGCCGCTCCATTTTGATTTGCGTTCCTGTTGCAACATAATCATTCAAAATTAACATAGTAGCGGGGTGTATGGCTGTGCTTGCAAATCCCGTAAAGCGCGAACGTCCGTATCTTAATCTAAAACCGCCTCGCCTCATTGGATAACTGAATACCGGTCTACCAGCAACTATATCTTTCAAATAACTATCTACTGGTTTTACCGTCAAATCTGAATCTGTATCTGTTTCTGTTTTTGCGCCTTGGTGTATAGAATTTTTTAAGACTATGAAATCTTTTAACCAATTCCAATTTTCGAGGTCAAAATCTTTAGCCCATTTTTGCAAAGTTTTCCAAAGCTTTTCCGCTTTGAGTGTCGGCCCTTCTGTCAATACTAACGCCATTCCGCCGCGAATATTATTTGTTTCGACTCGAGGCAAATATTTTTGCTGCGAAACTTCATATGTTTCTGTCGGATCTCCTGTAATTTCAATTCCAATATTTTTTACTACAAGAGCTATCTCTTCCGCGGTAGGTGCATACTGTCTATGTGCAATTTTAGTTAGGTAATCGTCTATCTCAACCTGGTATCGTTTGATTTCCTCTGGCGTAATATCATAGTCAGCAATGCCCATTTGCTTGCGTACGTAATCTACAATCAAAACTGAAACCGCTGCAGCAGTACCGCCCGCTGCTCTAATCGGACCTGAAAAATACACCGCCACATAATCTTTATTATCTTTTCTTTTTTTGAATTTAATTTCAACTAAACCTTCAAGTGGTGCTGCTACAACTCCAGATGTAATATATGCTAATCCAACTCGCGAGCCGACCTCTATTGCTTCCCTTAAATCTGCGAACTGGCAGAATTTTTGCTGCGCTACTTCCAAAGATATTGTAAGAGCTATGCGCCAGTCTCCAGCCTGATATTGTTTCTCGAGCTCAACAATTCTTTCTGCAGTACCGGATTGAAATAATTGCGGCGCAAGACTTGCAACGAGTGCTTCAGAACGCTGAGCAACAGTCGATGCTAAAGGTATATCTACTCGTGGCTCGGGATCAAGATTTTTAGCGCGTGCTATTTTTGCTACATCGTAAAGTTTGGTTGTCTCGGTAGTTAGAGAATCGAAATATTCCTGAATTCTATTTGAGCAAACTATCATTTCCACTGCACAACTTAACTGTGTTTCCATTGGAAATATAATTTCAAAACATTAATAATTATTGTTTAGCGGAGTAAACGCAACCATAAGGTTTATATATTTACTATATTGACTTTTTACATGGCAAATAAACGTGGAAGAATTGTTGGCTCAGTTATACGTGATAATATTGTTGAGCTTCTTTACTTTATGGAAAAATCTCACGCATACGAACTTGCTAAAACATATAAGAAAGTATTCGGTCCAATTTCAATACGTTCTGTATATTATAATTTAAAGAAGGGCCTAGAACTTAATGTTTTTGAGGTTAGAGATATTCAAAAAGTAGAGGGAAATTTCAGCTGGGGTACGACAGCTCAGAGAATTTGTTATGGTTTAACAAATAACGCTGCGCCTAAAGCTGATCCAAAATTAAAAGAAATTCTAACCAAATTAGGCAAATAATAATCTTATCTTAAAATACTAATTTAAACTTAACTTACTAAATTAAAAGAGTAAATTAGAACCTCAATTATATTTTAAAAATAAATTTTATATTCAATTCTCTTAGTTACGAGCTCTCCCACCCCATCATTTCATATGGAGAAATAAATAATGGAAGATAAAAGTAGTAGTATAGATTACTATATAGTAAATATAATATATAAAGTAATTTTCAAATTATAAATTAC
>JAGVWH010000005.1 GCA_018304365.1 Nanobdellati archaeon | reverse complement strand
TACATTAATTTATGGTCTTGAGGAGAGCAGTCGCAACAATATTCCCTTTCTTGTTTAGCATTTTTGGAGTAGTGCGTGCAGATGAAATATCAGATCAATTAACGCCATATTTAGTTCCATTTTTTGATGTAGTAACATTAGTACTTGGTAAACGAGTAGATACAATTTCTATGTTTTATCTTTTAGTCATATCAAGTATATTTGTTTTTATGATCATATATACTGCTTTGAAAAAAAGCAGCGTATTTGAAGATACATTTACAAGCAGTTCCGCAGAAGCTGGTTTAGCTATTCTAATAACATTATTAGTTATTAGGTTTATGCCATTCGCATATTTCTTTTTTATGCTGTTAGCATTTTTGATTATCGCAGTTATATTATCCATACGATTATTATATGGTTTAGTCGCAGATGAAGAACATAAATTCGGAGCAGTTTCTGGATTGTTTATTATTAGTGTGGGAATAATACTTCTTGGAAGTTTAATATTGTTATTTGGTACTGAAATAACGGAATCAGGAATACAATTTCCGCCGGAAGTGGGAACAATAGCATCTGTGATAATTGGTATCGGAGTAATTTTCTTAATAATAACTATATTTTTAGGGATATATAGCGCAAGAGGCACTCTAAAATCGGCTTGGAAAGACATTAAGGGAGCCGAAAGAGAAGAAGCTGGCGAAGAAAGAGCCCGAGGCAGAAAGATATTCAGATTTGCCGGAGCAGAAGTCAAACAAGTAAAAGCATCAATTAAAGCTTTGGCAAAAGATGTTAAAAATTTGAGGAAAAAAGCAATAAAGTTATCCAAAAAAGGAGACAGCACTGCAGCGAAATATGCGAGTAGAGCCGAACAAATAGAAGAATACGTTATAAAATTAGAAGAAAATATTGTATCTGCTATAAATAAACGAAATTCAATAAAAAGGCAAAATCCCGATAGAGCTACACCACTTTTGGATGCAAATATAAAAGGATTAGAACATAAAGTTGAAATATACCTTTCTGAAATAGCAAGTATGGAGAATAATCTTAGTAGAAGAGCGTCTGCAAGCTCGAGAGGCAGAGGAGCAGCGACTGCAAGAACGCGCCCGAGAAAGACTAAAACAAGAGCAAGAGTTAGAGCTAAATCAAGAGCCAAAGCAAAACCAAGGAAAAGACGCCGCTGAAAGTAAGCATTCATCGCGCCACAGGGCAGTACACCATCTGTTGGCGCAGACGTTAATTATTTATACTAACTTAATTAGAATTACATATGGTTGCATTTTCACTTCAGACTGGTTTCGAAGAACCTGCTAGCGCTCTAAATATTGCGCCGCTTGATAATGCTCTCGGACTGCTTCAGCAATTTGGATTCTTTAAAGTAGTATTACCGTTCTTATTAATCTGGGCAATTTTCTATGCTATTTTACTAAAGACTAAAGTTTTAGGCGACGATAGTCAGCAAACTAAAAACATCGCTGGAGTAATTGCAACCGTAGCCGGCTTTTTGGTTATCACATATACGCCAGTTGTAGAAGCGATTGCAATTCTATTACCGCAGGCAAGTTTTCTTTTAGTTGCAGCTTTGCTTGTTATTATGACACTTGCATTTATAATTCCAGATTGGGAAGAGAAAGTTAAAACGCTCAGAGGGCCGCATCTTGTCGTTATATCTGTATTCATTCTGTTGATTTTCTTGGGAATAGTTGGATTTGCAGTCGGAGATAGAGTTCCCGCACTTTACAGTCTATCGGCACTCTTATCCGGTCAAATTGCATTTGCAATACCAGAAGAAGCTCTCAACATTTATATTGCCAACTAAACACTTTTCTTTATGCCAACTTTACTCGATGCTGTAGGTATATTGCAAAACATAGGTGTGTATTCTGTAGTACTGCCCTTCTTACTTATATTTGCTTTATCTTACGCACTTCTCGACAAAACAAAAGTATTGGGAGACAACAAATTTGTCCACGCAGCGGTATCGCTCGTACTGGCATTTCTATTCGTATCTTCTCTCGGAGCAGTGAAATTCTTAACAGCCTTTTTACCATTAATTTCAGTTCTAATACTTATAATTTTATTCATTATTTTGATATTCAGATTCGTGGGCGTTCAAGAAAGCTCAATTTCAAGCGCCTTAAGTCAATCCAGAGTTTATAGTCCGATTATTATAATTATAATTCTGTTTGCATTGATAGCTTTCTCACAAGTATTTCCAGAAGGAGCACTCGCAAATCGACCGGAATTAGGAGACCAATTTAATATTACTCAGCCATCTTCAGAGGGCGTAGAAGGTTTGCAGGCGTTTTTGGGAGAAGAGCAGACAAGAGTATTTTTCTCGCCGTCCATATTATCTTTGATAGTCTTGGTTATTATATTCGGAGTAGCAACGTATTACATAACAAGAGAACCAGCTCGAGGTGAGTAACTTCAGAATTACTCGAACGGGATTTGATTTAAACTTTTTTTAACTGAATTGATTATGTTTAAGATGTTTAGCTTCTAAGATAACAATGCAGTTAAGAGGTATATTTTTTATAACTCTCTATGCTAGGTTATTTAATTTACCAATTATCGTTTGTTCTCGATGATATCTCTCATTTGCCTGATATTATCTGTAAACGTAGGCATAAGAGAGTCAAAAACTTTTTTGAGAGCTTTCAACTCTATGCTTAACTCTTCTACAGTTTGCTGATGATCGTCAACTTTTTCCTCAAAAGTTATTTGCAAGTTTTCCAAATGCTGATTTAACTTTTCAAATCTATCATCCATTTGCTTGCTTAGATATCTTACGTCATCCCTGACTTTTCTTACAGAATCAAGTTCTTTAGTAAATTCGTGCAATTTATCGCTTAAAACCTGCTCAATTATTCTTTGCAATTCTTCGGTTGAGTGATGCGGATGATGAGTACGAATCCGTGGTTCTGGCAGTTCTATTTCCTGCGCATCTTCCATACGTTTTAAGAAATCGATATGCGGCGATGGTGCTTCTGGTATCGGAGTTTGTTGGACTGGATTTCCGCTTAAATCATTAGTTAATATTTCAGATTTGACTCCCTGCGCTCTTAATGATTCTGGAGTTGGAAATCTTTCTTTTCTACCGATAAGTTTGTGTAAAACCATTATTCACCTTTTTTCGAATGTTCCTTAATAATCTTTTGTACTAACGATTTCAATTCGTCTCGAGTAACATAATTCATCGGCTGCCACATTTCAATATAACGCTCTAGAACTTTTACTTCTTCTTTGGAAGAAAGGCTTTCAAGCCGCTTAATGGTGCGCTCAATCAAATCATTTAACTTTGCCATTTCAGCTCTCAATTCTCTTCCGCTGTCCTCAAGACTTCGCAATTCTTTTACAATTGTTTTGTGCTTATCAATCATAGAAGAGTCGATTAACTCTAAATGGCTCCTGATATTGTTTAATTGATCCTCTACTAATCTAACTCTCGCTGTAAAAGAAGAAACGTTCTCCCGCACTCTCACTAAGCCTTCAGCCGTAGCTTTTGGAATCCCACCCGCAAAATTCGATGGCGCAGGCAAATCTGGCAAAGGCGGTAAATTTTGGTCGTCCATATTAACAGGAAAAGCACAGCGGTAGTTATATATTTTACTAAGCAAGAATTACGCTATGCCAAGAGAGGGATACGAAATAATCAGAACAGCTGAAGGTAAAGTTCTGAAATTTAACTTCGAAAACAGTATCTATAATCCATCTATAGAAGACGATCCTTTCGTAATGGCACAGACTATAGGGGCTTTAGCTGAAAGCGGTCAAGTTGAAGAGATAATTTTCTCGCAAAATGAAGAATATGTCTATGAAAAATCTCAGGCAAATTTGCTTTACGAAATAGCCGAAGTTAATCAGAAATTAATAGCAGAAGAACGAGTTTTAGATTTTTCAGGATTCGGAGAGGACTGCAGAAGATTTTTCCCAGAATGGTTTAATTTCCTCCAGTCAGCAGTTTTGCAAGGTATTAAGCAAGACCCTGTTGGCAGCTATGTAAGAATTCTAAGAAGGCACAGAGAAGAAGTAAACTCCGTAATTACAGAGCACGTTTCTTGCGCAAAACAATTTTCAGTTGTTTTGGAAAAAGTACTCGTAATTCTTGGACAGACTAAACTTTTGAAGATAGCAGCGCCGCATTTAGACGGCTACAAATCTGGAGATAGAACATTTTACAAGCAAATATTCAAGCCTTCTATACGGCCAAATTTTATGTATACTAAATTAGTTACGTCTTATCCCGCTGGAGCGGAGGAAATAGACAATTATAAAATTGCAGATGATACTCAAGTTTTGATTCTCAAAACTAAAACTGATATTCGGCCTATCTACCATTTAACGCCGCCAGAATTTAGACTTACAGAGGATAAATATGCGCTTCTTACAGATGCCAGAGCTGTTTTAGCAGAGCATAGACCAGAGAGAAAAGAATTCACAAATATAGAAAGGACGAGAGAGACTTTCATAAATATAGAAAAAGATTTGATTCGCGATTTGGCAAAAAACCGAAATATAAAGTTAGAACCCGCAGAGGTAGAAGAGCTGGCAAAAATATTGATTCGCTATACGATAGGTTTTGGAATGATTGAACTTATTTTGTCAGATGAAAATATCCAAGATATAGTTGTAAATGCGCCAGTAGGAATAAATCCAATTTCAGTTATACATTCGCAGTACGGCGAGTGCACTACTAATGCAACGCCTTTGAATAAGGAAGCAGAAAGCTGGGCAACGAAATTAAGACTGATGTCTGGCAGACCATTAGATCAGGCAAATCCAGTTCTTGATACAGAGTTATATGTTCCGCACGGACGCGCAAGAGTTTCAGCAATGCAGCCGCCTCTTTCTCCCAAAGGCTATTCATTTGCATTTAGAAGACACAGAGATAGAACTTGGACTCTACCTTTATTTATTCAAAATGGAATGATTACAAGCCTCGCAGCCGGATTAATATCGTTTTTAATGGACGGCGCCAGAACTGTTTTGATTGCCGGCTCAAGAAGCTCTGGAAAAACAAGTATGCTCGATGCACTTTTGTTGGAAATCGCGCGCTCGAGTAGAGTTGTAACAATTGAAGATACTTTGGAATTAAATGTTGCGGGTCTAAGAAAATTAGGATATGATGTCCAATCAATGAAAGTACGTTCTGCAATTGCCGGCGGAAAATCAGAAGTGCCCGCTGAGGATGCAATTAGAACAGCTTTACGCCTTGGCGATTCAGCATTAATTATCGGCGAAGTAAGATCTACTGAAGCAAAAGCGCTTTACGAAGCTATGAGAGTCGGAGCTTTAGCAAAAGTTGTAGCAGGAACTATACACGGCGATTCCCCTTATGGTGTTTACGATAGAGTTGTTAATGATTTGGGTGTTCCTAAAACGTCTTTCAAAGCAACAGATGTAATTTTAGTTACGAATCCAATTACAACTCCTTCGGGACTTGAACACGTCAAGAGAGTTGTACAAATAACCGAGGTTGGAAAAACGTGGACAAATGATCCATTAGCAGAAAAAGGATTCAAAGATTTGCTGACTTATAACGCAAAAACAGATATGCTTGAGCCTACAGCGGCTTTGAAAGAAGGCGAGTCAGAAGTAATAAAAGCAATCGGAAGCAGAGTTAAGGAATGGTCGGGAAATTGGGATGGTATTTGGGAAAATATTGAAGTAAGAGCAAAAATAAAACAAAAAATAGTCGATTATGCAAATGAAACAAAGAATTCCGAAATACTGGAAGCGCCTTTCGTAATAAAATCGAATGAAGCATTCCATAGAATTTCAGATATTGTTGCAAAAGATGTTGGCACTACAGATGCAAAAAGAGTTTATGCTGAGTGGGAGCATTGGTTCAAACAGCAGTTCAAAGAGGATATCGAAGATTAAAAATGGCGGCTGAGCAGGATATAATAGATAAATATAAACGGAAAATAGCAGGCGAATTATCTGGAGAAGCTGATTTTAGCCGCTCATATTCTAAAGAATATCTTGATTTCAGGCGGGATCAGTTGCCGCAGTCACATACGTTTTATGAGACAGCATGCAGAGTAGCAGATAAAATTCTGCCAGTTACTCCGGCACAAAAAGATTTGCTGGAAGTTTCTAAGCATCTTAAATTAGCTCACTTAGAAATAAATCCAAACAGCGTTTTTTCATTTGCATATTTGACAACTATTATTGTAGCCGTTCTTACAATTATAGCATCTATATTATTTGTAAATTATTTGATTTTGTTAGTTGGCTTAATAACGTCAGTAGCATTACTATTCTATTTGCCGAAACTACCTAAGCGAATACTCGTAGTGTGGCGCTCACAAGCGTCTGACGAATTAGTATTAGCAGTTTTATATTTGACAATTTATATGCAGTATACTCCTAATTTGGAACGGGCAGTTGCATTTGTTGCCAAACATATTTCTCCGCCTCTGTCAATCGATTTTATGAAACTTCTTTGGGATGTCGAAACAAAAACATATACTTCTATTACAGAAGCTATGAATGATTATGCTTTAACGTGGAAAGATTGGGATCCGCAGTTTGTTGATTCATTAAGATTAATCGAAAGTTCATTATACGAAGGCAGTCCGCGCAGGAAAAAAGAAATTTTAGATCAAGCTCTGCAAGTAATTTTGGAAGGAACACAAGATAGACTTCTTAATTATGCGCATATGCTGAAAAGCCCATTGGAAAGTTTGCATATGCTTGGTGTGGTCTTGCCAGTTATGGGTTTAGTTATACTCCCTATGGCCGCCGCATTTATGGGCGCATCAATAAAATGGTATTATATATTGCTGCTATACAATGTTCTTTTGCCAATTATTGTTTATTTCATAGGAACAGAAGTTCTTGCAACGAGACCTGCAGGAGCCAAAACAACAGATGTATATCAATATTTACGGCAAAGGTATGGCGAACCAAGCGTTGTAATATTCGATAAAAAAATTCCAATTCCGGCAGAAGCTTTCGGACTTATTACTTTTTTAGCTATTGCGAGTCCGGCTCTGTATTATTTTTATACACTAGCTGTATTTTCAGCAAATCTATCAGATGAGCTTTTCTCCCAAATAGCAGTTTATGCTGGCATAGATTTGATTGGTGCTATCGGTCTTGGATTCGGAATTTATTATTATCTTTCTGTTTCCCAAATGGCAAAAGCAAAGAAAAGAATTTCAGAAATCGAAACTACATTTATGGATTCAGCTTTCCAGCTTGGAGAGAGACTGGAAGAACATATCCCTGTCGAAATAGCTTTCGAAAAAATTGCAGAATCAGAAAAATCAGAAGTCGCTAATTTTTATAAAAAAGTTGTAAATAACATTAGGAATTTGGGGACAAATTTGCGGGATGCAATTTTCAATCCGCGGTATGGCGCGATTAATGATTATCCTTCGACTATTATTACAAGTACAATGCAAGTTGTTGTTGAAGGTTCGAAAAGAAGTCCAGAAATAGCTGGAAATAGCTTAATTACAATTTCGCAGTATTTGCGGGCGGTTCATAGAGTTTCGGAAAGAATGCAGGATTTGCTTGCCGAAACAACGTCTTCTATGCAAATGCAAGTTAAAATTTTCGTTCCGGTTATATCAGGAATTGTTGTCGGTTTGGCAGTTTTGACAATTAGTATTTTAAGAAGTCTCGGACAGCAGCTCGGCGGCTTGGAAGCGGGAACAGCAGGCGATGCAGCGATAGGCACTGGTTTGGTGGATATATTTCAAATACAAGATATGATGTCTCCTTTTGCGTTTCAATTAATTGTTGGAATATATGTTTTGCAAATAGGCTTTATACTTTCAGTATTACTATCGGGAATAACATATGGTAAAGATACAATCGAAGAGAATTTGGAAAAGGGAATAAATTTAATACTCGGAACAATAATTTACGTTATAGTTGCAAGCGTAACAATATTTTTATTCAATCAGCTTGCATCACCAATAACAATGATAGTCAGCTAATGGCAGAATTTGAAACGGGGGAACTTGTCAAATATGTAATACAAATAGTTGCAGTTATCACAATGATAGCGCTTGTAATATTTTTTATTACTAATATTTTGGGGGGATAAATGATGTTTGGAAAAAAGGGAGAACTGCCGGAACTTTTACCATATTTAGTAATCTTTATAATATTCTTAATCATAGTTATAGCAGTAATATATTTATTTTATGCGGGCGGCTTGGACTTTATCAAGCCGGCAATTGAAATGGGAGGGAAGAAATTTGAATAAAAAAGGAACTCTGCCTGACTGGCTTATAGCATTGATATTAGCAATCGCAATTTTCTTAGTTATTTTGATATTCATACTAGGTTCATATAAAACAGGCATCAGTAATTATTTAGCTCTGCATTTATTCGATAAGTTAGGAGGCTCATAACCCTAAGATGGAAGCTTGGTTATTTTGGCTGTCGATAATTATCATAGGAGTAATTGGATTTATATTAGCATTTTTGCTTTTGGGTTCCTTATTTCCAAATGCGTTTGATTTATCATTAGGATTATTTGATAATCCAAATATTAAACCATAATGACATAATCACCTTTCGAGTATGTACATCGGAAAAGTATTTATAGCAACTATTCTAACTCTGAATAATGGCCAAAAAGGGACAAGGATTACCGCTTGAATTAATCGTTCTTGCGGCAATTGCTGCAATAGTTTTAGTTTTAATAATCGCATTTACAATAGGCGGAGGAAGTGTCTTCTTCCAAAAGATTTTCAAAGGCGGAACTTCTGCAATAGGTGATGATTTAGCTACAGCGCGCAATTCGTGTAATTCACTTTGTTCACAGGCTAAATTAGCAACTACTACGTCTGCCTGGAGCTCAAGCTCATATTGTAAAGACACATTCGATATAGATTTGGATAAAGACGGAGATCTTGGAGGCTGCGATATTTCATCAGGCTCTCCTGGAAACCCATTAGAAGATGAAATTTGCACTGGCGGTACTTACAATAAAGTCGGACAGATGGAAGTTGACTTGACTTGTTACAACAGCGATATAGATGTAAGCTGTTCAACAACAATCGGAGGAGACCCCGCATCTGAGGCTACTTGCTAATGAGACGAGGTCAAGGTCTTCCGCTAAATACAATTATTTTAGCAATTTTAGCACTTTTAGTTTTAGTATTCATAGTATTATTTGCAACAGGCGCATTTGAGAATTTATTTGGACAGACAAAAACTATTGCACAAGCAACAGAAGCAGACATAGTTGCAGCCCAGACTAAATGCAGCCAGTGGTGTCTGCAGGCCCAAGGTGTTGATACAACAGCCGAATGGGAAGCATCAAGATTTTGTAAGGAGGAATTATTAGATAAAAATGGAGATGGCACAGCTGATTCATGTAAAGATTTAGGTATGACTTGTTCCACTACAGTCGAAGAAGGCGAAGTTGACGAAACAAGTTGTCCACCATTTATTACTCAAAGATAATAATGAATAATCGCGGAGATACTCCTGTTTGGACTATAATTGTATTCGGAATTATTGCGGTAGTAGTTTTAGTTCTTGCAATAATTATGTTAAGCGGTTCAGCGACCACCGGCGGAAATAAAATAACAGATTTATTTGGGGTAATTAGTGCTCCTGGCCAAGTGCAAGCAGAACAAGGTTCTTCGTTAGAAGGTGAATCTTGTATCGATAGTGGTGATTGTTCATCAAGCAATCTTGCTTGCGCCAATAATATTTGTACAAATAATGTGGTAGATTTCCAAGAGTTAATTGTTAATGGTGTAACAAATTGCGCCAAAAATTATGAAACCATTTCTATGCCTGGAGCAGCCGTGAGTAAAGCGTGTGTAAGTACAAAAGAAGGTGCAAAGTATCAAATAGAATATAATAATGGAGCAATAATATATGATAAAAAGAGAGCACGGGCTACTACTGATAAAATAGTAATGTTGGATGTAAGAACAAAGACAGGTTATAGCATACTTACAACCCCAGCATTACTTACTACAGATATAGATAAAAAAGAAAATACATATCAGTCAACCTGGCTACCACCTGATACGATGTATTACTTTGAAGGCGAAGGCGTGGCATTTGTTTGCGGATGGTATTTAGATAAGAAATGTTCTGATAATGATGGAGAAGTCTTAGTAAGAGTTTATCAACTTAGAGAAACTCCAGAGGCTGACTCAGGAGAAACTGAAGGAACTCAGCCAGGACAATAAGGTGCAGGAGAAGCAGCTCAGTCAGGAGCAAGCTCAGGCCCAGGAGAATAAATATGAATAAAAGGGGAATACAATGGGAATTCATAGCACTTTTAATATTAGCAATAGTTTTCATAGTATTTGCTTTGCTATTTTATTCAAATGTTTTCGGACAAGCAGGAGAAGCCGCCAAAAATTCGTTATTTGGAAGTATTCCAGCCAGCTAAGCTCTTAGTAAACAATAAAAACGAGCTTCGCTAAAGTATTCTATGGCAGCGTCTAAAACCACAAGAGTTTTGACTGGTCATCATTGGAGAAGTAATTGAGATGGCCGCACTTAACAGCAAGCGAGGAGCTAGTATACTTGTTTATGCTATTATAGGAATTATAATTGCAGTAGTATTTTTCACATTTGCAGCAAATTTAATTGGAGGCTTTTTAGATGAATTTCCAAAAGTTAGCGGTTCGGTTACAGATACGAATAATGTCATTTGTTTTGGCGGTGGAAAAGATAATTCTATTCATTGCTTGGAAAAATTAACAGGAGAGCCACTTTTCACATTTGAAAAAGCAAAAAAGTGGAAAAAAGGTGGAGCTGATTCTACACCAAAATTAACAAAAGAAGGACTTTATTTCGCGATTGGAAATCATGTATGCGCTTATAATCCAACAGGCGCAATTTGGAATAATTGCTATGAAGCAAGCGGTTCGATAACTACAGATATAGAAGCGAACTTTGGTTTAGTTTGCTTTGGAACTGATAGAAATGAATACACTTGTTTAAATCAAAGAGATGGATCGCAGATATTAACAATTAAGGCTAAGGAAAAATGCTTAAGTCATGCATGCACTACTTTAGTCAAACCAATAGTAACTGAAGACTATATTTATGTCGGTTTAGGACATAAAGTTTGCAAGTATGATAAATTTAGTTCAGGTCCGTTGGATGAAACTGCGAGCGTTTGGGGACGTTGTATTGGATTTAGTTTCGATACATCTAATATAGAACTTAAAAATGATTTAATGTGCTTCGGAGCCGGTAATAATAATTTAGTGGCTTGCTTTAATGCTACGGCTGGGGATCCGATATTTAATTCGCTTACTAAGGCGCAAGGTTTTGCAGGATCAAAACCGCATTTAGAAGGAGATTTAATTTATTTTGCATTAGGAAATAAATTGTATAAATGGAACATCTCGCAAGATGAACTTCTAGAGTTAGTTGATTTTGGGATAGTATCGAGTAGCATAAATACAGATTTTGCAGCTAACGATGAAGTAATTTGTTTTGGTTCTGGTGATAATGATGCTATACGGTGTAGCGAGAAAAATGAATTAGCATCTGGCTTCTTTGTTTCAGCTTCTGATAAATGGGATGCTACTGATGCTAAATCTACGCCAGCAATAGATAATGGACTTTTGTATTTCGCATTAGGCGATCACGTTTGCGCTTATGATATTGCATTGGCAAAAAGCGCAAGCAATCATATAGTCGGAGAATCTAGCGCACAAAAATGGTGCGCAGATCCTGATTTTGATTACCAAATAAATAGCGGTATAGCGGTGCTTGAAAATGAATAAGAGCGGCGTAATAAGGCCAATTTTAGTTATTGGTATGATAGTAATAGCAGTAATATTTATCGTATTTGGCGTGCAAGTTTTTTTGCCGTTGTTTAAAACATTGCCTGAATATGTAGCATTTGATCAAAAATTAACAGTCGAAACTTTACTTGCGGCTCCGGAAACGGCCCAGCAAGATATAATACATAAAGAAAAGTTTATTGGTGGTACAGGAAGTATTACTCGAAAGCAAACTTGTGCAGTCGCCCCTTCTGAAGTAGCCATATCACTTACTAGAGATTCAGCGTGTTTTAATTTGATATATATGTCAGAGGAGAACATTAATTTCAAAGATATAGCTATACATCAAAAAGTAACATTGGTAAAAGAATACGATGAAACAACTAGAAAAAGCACATTTCGAGGAGTGAATTAATGGAGTGGCCACAAGCGTTAATTTCAACAATTTTTGCAGTTATATTACTGGGTGTCGGTTTATTTATGCTGTTCGAGGTAGCTAAACCTCAGGCAGATTATCCAGATTTATTATCAGAAGAATTGGAAGCGCAAATTATAGCAGAACGCATATTTAATTCGCCTAATTGTTTAGCGTGGGAAGAAAAGTATATAGATAAAGATGGAGTGCAAAAATATTTAGTGCACGCAGGAACAATAGATTTAACCAAGGGAAATAATGT
Organism: Nanobdellati archaeon; assembly: GCA_018304365.1. Classification (GTDB taxonomy): domain Archaea; phylum Nanobdellota; class Nanobdellia; order UBA10117; family UBA10117; genus JAGVWH01. The sequence goes on along the minus strand of JAGVWH010000005.1, from coordinate 1,613 downwards.
CGGAATTTTCGATCCAAATTTAATACGCGGAATTATGTCTGGTTGCCTTAGAGCCAGTAAAATAGAAGTAAATTATGAATTAATTAGAAATGACGGCGCGTTGTTGATTGAAAGTCAAGAAGGTTTTGGCACTAAGAGAGTGGGGAGATTTTCTTACACTAGGACGCCAGATGATTTAATCAGTGATTATTATTTTGTAAAAATCAGACAGCAAGACCAAAGTTTTACAGACGGTAGATTATTAGTTGAGGTAGCATTTTACAGATGAACCAAAATTCAATAACAGATAAGGTAAATTTTGCTAATCTCGCTTCACAGAGGTTCGCAAGATGAATAATAAACGCGGCGTAATAGAAGATATGGTAGCATTTTTAGTTGCATTTATTATCTTAAGTGTAATTTTTCTTTTTGTTTTAGTTGCAAGTTCTTTTGTAAACAACGGAGTAAACTTAAATTTAGTTTTGGATGAAGATACCGGTTCGAAAGTTTGCGATCAGAATTTATTGAATTACTTGCGCGGAGCAACTTCGAGCGGCATAAGATTTTCACAGCTAATTAGTTTTATAGAATCAAATTCAATTAATAAACAAATTCTTACAACTGAAACGAAAGCGTTTTTTGAGGATTATAAACGCGGTGATTCCACTAGGGAAGAATGGTTTTTGCATATCTCCAAAGATAGTACTTCGCTAATCAATATGGGTGAATTGCAAACTGCAGAAGGAAAAGATACTTGTAAGCAGTATGTTCCAAGCCTAAAGGATGGAAAATTATTAGTCACATTGGGGGTTGAGTACTGATGAATAAACGCGGAACGTGGCTGGTTTATTTAGCAATAGTTTTTGTAATTCTTATGGGCTTCGCAGCTATTTTCCTGAAAAATTCCGAAGCTCAAGAAATAATTTTAACTGTAGGAGAAAGACAGTCAGCTTTACTAGAAACTTACAAAGAAGCAGAAGCTATTAGAGAATACGCAAGAGATTCAGCAGTAATAGTAGCAGTTCAAGCAGCAATTGCCAGCGGAGCTGGAACGGGTGAACAATGTTTTACTAATGTTGGCAATATTTCTCAAGCTATCATATTGCAATTTGATAACTTAATGAAAGAGTATGAAACTCCTCGCGCACTCGTAGATGTCATTGCTCCAGAATATGAGTTGGCTATTAATAAATCTGCAACGGGAATAATAATCGAAGGCTTCGGCAAAGATATTTTAATAAGCTCTGAGATGCACAAATACAAATATGATGCACAAGCATATTTTAGAGAAGAAATTACTTGCAATGTTTATGCGCAGTACTTTAGCGCGCTGGGAGCTCAAATATGAAACGAGGTAAAATAGAACAAAGCGTTTTGGTTTCAATTTTATTAGCTATAATAATAGGTGGAGTTATATTAGTAACAATAGTTTTTCCAGTATCTTCAGCAGGAGGCGGCTTAAGCGATGGGCTTTGCCATTTTAATATGGCGCTAAGAACTGCATTGCCGACCACAACAAAACCCATTGCTGGAACTAGTTTATGCCGAGAAATAGAAATCGGAACTATAAATGCAGATAAATATTCTAAATGTCCTAAGAGTTATGATGCGGATCCAGTAAAATGCGGCGCTTA
>JAGVWH010000004.1 GCA_018304365.1 Nanobdellati archaeon | reverse complement strand
ATATTACAAAAAGTAAAGAAAGAGAATTTTGAACACCTCTTAAAATTATCTGAAGATACAGCAAGAAAACTTTGGGATAATGAATATGATGAAATTTGGGATACAGTTTAGGCAAGGGGACATAATATTAGTTCCATTTCCTTTTACAGATTTAAGTACTGCAAAACAAAGACCCGCATTAATCATATCAAAAAATAATTATAATTCAAAAACAGATGATATTATTATTTGCGGTATAACGTCAAATCTAAAAGATAGCAATTACTCAGTACTCATAGCTAATTCGGATTTGTCATCTGGGAATTTGATTACTCCAAGCAGTAAGAGAAGAAGTAATGAGTAAAATTAAATTAGAATTAAATACTATGTTTTAATTGAGAATTATTTCTGCTTCCACGCTAAATCAAACATATTCTGCATTGCTCCAGCAAAATAAGGCGTATTAACCCACATTCCAATATCGTAAGTCGGATGAACTGTTTTGTCATCCATTAGCATAAATAAAATCTGCTCGCCATCTATAATTGCAAATCGCGCGTTTACATTTTTTATGTCTTTTATTTCTGCAATGTCTTTCAATTTGTCAAGAGATTCCTGGGTCTTTTCATTCACTGGAGCCATTATTCTGATTTTCACTCCCCTTTCTTTAGCCTTTTCAAATGTCGGTTTCAGCGTTCTGATTTTTCTAATTATACCTTCCTCTGTTGTGGCGAGATTTATAGATTTCTGGGCATTTTTTGCTAGCATAGATAGATGATCGTTTAAATTATGGCGTCCTTTTAAAGTTCCTGAAAAATCTGTCGGCTGCATTGGCTCAATTCCTTGTTTGTAAAGTAGAATTAATTCATTAAGCACGTCGGACGTGGACAAGGTCTTTAATTGTTTAGAGCGCTCTTCCGCTTCATCGGCAACTCTTTTGCTTACACGAGATAAAACTTCATCCGGAGCAATCGCCATATATCCGATTGGTTTTTCTGGTTTTACGATGATGAAACCTTTTCTTTCTAGACTTTCTAGAACGTCATAAGTTCTTGATCTTGGCACATCTGCCATATCTGATAGTTCGCCGGCAGTTGACACTCCGCGTGACAAAAGAGCAGTCCAAAGTTTGACTTCATAAAGATTCAAATCGAATACTCTTCTCAGTTTACTTAAAAATTCTTCGTTAACTATCATTATTTACCTCGCGGTTTAAACACTAGTGGCAATTTTTTCAAAGCGTCACTACTTAATATATGTTACGCTGTGTTATGACACGACAGCGATGAGTTATTAGTATATTGAAAACCCGCGGATTTTCTTCAACTAGAAAAGTCATACTTTTCTATGTATATATTAATTATTGAAGTGGTAAATAGAAGATAAGACGTATAGATTAAGTATTATATGTCTATATCGCCAAAAAGTTTGGCGGATTGCAGAATTATAATTCTGCAATATAGTAAAATAACCCCTTCATTTCTTATGGAAACGGAACATATTTACTTCGTCACTTGGAACGGCGACAGATTTGTGGAACGATTGATTGGTTAAAAATATTAGAAATTGGCTCGCTTGAAGCTGTTTTAATATTTGAAACACATTTTCAGGAACATAGTACCAAATTAGAAAGGTGTTTCATTTTTCGAAACCTATTTATAGAAGCGGAACATTTAATAGGTTGTCCTGGGGGAGCTATGAAAGATCCCAATGGAAAATAGAACTCAACTCCTGGCCAATCTATTCGACAAAAAAACAATTGAAGTTCTTAAAAAGCTTCTCCTCAAAGATGGAACTTTCTACCTCCGGGATATTTCTAGAGCTACTAATGTTAGCTTGTCAACTACTTTTAGAATAGTCCAAAAGCTAATGGGCATGGGTTTGGTAGAAAAAGATCAAATTGAGAAATTTACTATTTACAAGGTAAAACGTGATTCGGAAGTTTTTCAGGATGTTTACTCGTTAGTCTTTGGCAAGACTGACGATCCAGCTGCACAAATAAAGAGATCTATTTCTGAAAAGTATCCGAGTGCAGCATACAAAATTTACAAGACAAATGATAAGGAAGGTAAGATTTTTGTTGTGTCTAATCACGTTGTGCAGGCAGATGTAGATGAAATACTTGGAACTATAGTTAATATAACAGGTAAGAAGCCGCCAACAATGCTTGTAACACCAGAGTTCTTTGAGAATATGCAAGTAATGGGGCTAGTTAACCACGATAAGTTGGTTAAGCTGTAGCAAGTTAGGAACTAATTAAATAAAAAATAAATAAACGCTCTAAAAGAGCGCTGTAGAATAAATTATTTCTATGCTATGCAGCGCCCATCTACGCAGTTGCCAGTTGCGCAAGGTTCAGGATCTTTTGGTGCGCATGTATTGTAATTGCACGCATATTCTACTATTCTTGAATCGGTATAACAATAGTCAGAATGGCGTCCGGTTATATCGGTACATTGACTCTTCGTATTAACATTAGTTCCATCAGGATCTGTACAGAATTCTACTTGCTTTGTAGGTGTTCCTGGATCTCCAGTATAAGAATTCGTACCAAAACCAGTGGTGCTAGTTACAAATGATAGAGCAACTATAGCTATACCGACTAAAAGTGCGACGTGGACTATATTTAAATTCTTTAAACTATTAGCCATATTACCTCCTTATCATATAGCTAAAGTTATGTACTATATAAAAGTTTAGCTGGGAAAGGCTTACACTTTTACTTTAATATCTACTAAAGAGTGAATTAAAAAATAAAACACAACCGAACTTTGCGCTGGTTGTGTTCCGAATATTTAAAAATTTAAACTAAAAGTGCTGGGTCGATACATCTTCCTTGTACACAACTTTTACCTAATTGGCAGCTTACTATTGTTGATACACATTGGTTGAAGTAGCAAGAATTTTCTACAACTTCAGTCTCGCTCACACACACATCGCCTGAAACTTCGTCGTTGTCGGTGCAGACACCAAGTCTTGTTATATCTCCGCCATCGGAGTCTGTACAGACATCTGCAGGTGCATAAGGTGCGAAACCTGTTTGTGTTCCAACAAATGATAGAGCGAGAAGTCCAACGGCAAGAACAACAGCTAGTTGTATTTTATTATTAAATAGATTGTCCAAGTTTACCATTAATCTCCTCCTAATAATCTATTAAATGAAGTGACCTATATAAATATATTTATTGAAAACTAACGAGTTTTCAAAAGTAAAAAAGTAAAGCTTTTTTCCATCTTAATATAATTGGGTTAGTTAGAGGTTTAACAACAGATATAACTAACCTATAGCTCCAAATAAACCTAAATTGAATAGTTTAATCCCATTATCAGTAATTAAAAATACTTATTGTATTACACAAGCGCCTTGTTGACAGCTATAATCTTTTGGACAGTTTATTATTTCAGTTAAGCACATATTGGATACGCAGTAACTTTCTTCAAGTTCGCCACTTGATAAGCAGACTTCTCTCTTAGTATCGTGGCTATCCGTACAGAAACCATTTACATATAAGTTGCTTCCGCCGTCAGTAGTAGTACAAGTGACACTGCCATCTATTTCGGGCGTTATCGCGCCCGCAGAGCCCCGATTTAATGTTGTTGAATCAAAGCCAACGCCAAAACCAGTTGCACTTGTAATTAGAGATAATCCAATCAAAGCAACTGCCACAACTGCAGCTATTTGAAAATTATTTGATAGCAATTGTTTGGCCATTGCTATAAATTATAATAAAGTATATATAAATCTACCTAAATTAAAGAATTTAGGTAAACTAGCGAAACTCTTTTCACTTTGTCCCGCTTTCGAAAATAACTATCTTTTTCCCTTTTGCTGCTTATACAAAACATTAACTCTATTGATATCATCTGCCTGTTCTGGATTTTTATCATCTCGTAGTCTTATAAATCTCGGAAATCTCAACGCAAATCCAGATTCGTACTGCGGACTTTTCTGTATTTCTTCGTATGCTACTTCTATAACAATTTTAGGTTTGATTTTGACTTCATTTCCGTGTTCGCTAATTATATAGGGCCTGAGTAATTTTGTAATATGAGATAATGTAGTACCAGTCTCTTGCTCTTTTTCTTTTAATCCAGTTCCTAATTTTCCGCAGGCTAGAAATTTTCCATCAACTCTTAGTCCTAAAATCAATGAACCAAGAGCGCCGACTCTTTTACCTGTTCCCCAAACGCCTCCAATTATTACTACATCAAGATTTTCCATTATAGGTTTAATCTTGAGCCAGCCGCCGGCAACCCTTCTACCAGGAATATATTTCGCATCAAGATTTTTTGCAATTAATCCTTCGTGACCTAGTTTCAGCGCTGTGTTGTAGAATTTTTCTGCTTCTACCAACGTTTTAGGAATTAAAAATTCTGTAAACTGGAATTTACCTTTTTGCACTTTAATTGTTTTTGCAAGAATTTCTCGTCTTTCTTTCAAACTTAATTCCGTTAGTATTTTTCCTTCTAAATAAATTATATCGAATAGATTAACTTGTATCGGAATATTTTCGCTGTGTTTTTTAACATCGTGCTTTCGTTTTATTCTAGTAGATAATTTTTGAAATGGAATAGCTTTTCCTTTTTCTGTTAGTCCAATAGTCTCGCCGTCGAGAATACAGTCTTTTGCTTTAACGTTTTTTCTCACTAATTCAACAATATCTGGAAATGCTTTTGTTATATCTTCCAGATTTCTTGTAAATATCCAGACTCTATCATCTTTCTTGTGTATTAAAGTTCGCATTCCATCGTACTTATATTCTAAAATTACGTTATCAAATTTCTCAATTGCTTCTTTAATACTCGGAATTTTCTCAGCAAGAATTACTTGGAACGGTTCTCCTAAAGTAAACGTTATTTTTTTTAGTCCTATTTCTCCTTTCTCCTTCGCGATTTTTGCAACCAAACCATAATTCGGCGTAGTATCTACTGCAGTTTCGACAATTTTCTTATCAATTTCAAATGCCAGTGCAATTGCATCTCTAATTATTCCTTTTGCAACGCCAATTCTCATTTGCTCAAGAGCTGTTCGTACTATATAGCGCGCTTCAAGAGGCTCTGCACCGCTTAATAATTCCGCAATTAGATCAATCTTTTTTTCCTGGCTTCCTGAACCTTCCTGCTTCGCAATTTTTCGCAAATTATCAAATACTAATTCAATAGTTGTATCGCGCTGTCCAAGAGTTCGTTGCTTTTTTTTACCAATCAAATTTTCCGCAGTTAATCCTAAATCTCCAGTCTTGTTGGATTCTATTATTATATCTTGAGTGCTGACGCCAGTAGCTTTTGAAATTGCTTTAATTACTAATTTATCAGCAATACCTAGCTTCTCATCGCTCCACTCTGGAAATATATGTCCAGAAGCCAATAGAGTTACTTTTTCTAACAATTCGGCAGGAGTTTTTTTCAAGAGTTTTGCAACAATTTCAGCTTTCGCGAGCTTGCTTGGTGTAGCTTGCAGCTCTTCGTATATCTCTGCCAGAGTTCGGTATTGCATACATTAAGTTTTTATATTGTAATTATAAAAGCTTTACATGGATATATTATCTGGAATAAAGACTAGAAGAAGCATACGGGAATTCGCAAAACACGATATCGATGATAAAATACTTTTCAAAATTCTAGATGCCGCAAATTACGCTCCTGCAGCAGGCAGCTTATATAACTGGAGATTTATAATAGTTAAAAATCCAGAAGATAAGATTTTACTTTCAGAAGCTTCTTACGATCAGGAATTTGTCAGCCAAGCCCCCGTTATAATCGTAGTATGTTCAGACTCGATAGCACTAAAAAGAGAATTTGGAAAAAATGGCGAAATTTATGCTATACAAAATGCGACTGCTGCGATCCAAAATATGATGCTCGCGGCACATGAATTTAATATAGCATCTTGTTTGTGCGGTATTGATAAAGAAAAAGCAATTAGGATTTCATTGAAAATTCCTGAACATATAGATATATGTGGATTAGTATTATTGGGCTATTCCAAAAGACCGGCTAAAATGCCAAGCAAAGCAAACTTATCTGCAATTACCTTTTTTGACACTTGGGATAATAAAATAAAGAAAAGCTCTCCGCTTTTTCCGCTAATGAGCGCGTTTGAATCAGCAGTTGAAAAAATCAAGCGCAAAACACTATCCAAGAGAAGAACTCGCGCTAAAATCAAGAGCTAGGAAGAAGTAACTAGACTCTTAAAGATAGCAGTTAAAAAGTAGGCTTTAAGGAAGAAAATACAAATATAAATCTGACAAGCTGGATAATAAATTTTAGCTCTATAGAGCTAAACTAAAAAATAATAGAATTCTTATATACACTGACCGTCAATGCAAGCTTTACCAGGTGCACAATTTAATTCTTTGAATGTACATTCGCGTTGATTGTTTAAACACGAATATTCAAATACAGTTGTGCCCGTACCACTGCAAGTGTCAGTAAATGTTCCTCCAGTTCCTGAACACGTGCCTGTAGCTTGAGTGTTTACACCGCCGTCAGTATCTTTGCAAATATTAACTTTACTTACGTATGCGCCAGTTCCGACATTTGCAAAAAGTGAAATTGCCAAAACTGAAATCGCAAGAATAGCTGCAATACCAACTGTGTTTTGTAGTAAATTTTTAGCCATTTAGCCTCCTGAATTATAGGATTTTAGGTTGGGGCACTATATAAAAGTTATGCTAAAACAAAACATATATTATTGCTAGGCTATTCAATTTAATATGAAACGCGCAATAATTATGGGTGCTGCTGGAAGAGATTATCATAATTTTCTTGCTTATTTCAAAGGAAATAGAAATTATAAGATTATAGCGTTTACTCAGGCACAGATTCCAGGAATTGAAAAGCGGAAATTCCCAAAGAAACTTGCGGGAAAAGCTTACAGAGAATCAATTCCGTTTTATCCAGAACAAAAACTTTCAGATTTAATTAAGAAGTACAAAATCGATGAGGTATTTTTATGCTATTCTGATTTGAGCCACGATGAAGTTATGCAAAAGGCATCTCTTGTTCTATCAACGGGAGCAAGTTTCGGACTTCTTGGACCAAAAGAAACTATGCTTCAGTCAAAGAAGCCGGTTATAGCTGTTTGCGGAGTGCGAACTGGAGTTGGAAAATCTCCGCTGTCTATAAAAATTATGGAAATATTAAAGAAAAAGAAATGCAAGATAGCGGCAGTAAGACATCCAATGCCTTACGGAAACTTAAGTAAAGATCTAGTTCAAAAATATGAAAAACTCTCCGACTTTAAAAAATATAATGCGACAATAGAAGAGCAGGAAGAATATTATAATTATGTCAAACGTGGCTTTGTAATTTATGCTGGTGTTGATTATTCAGCTATACTAAAAAAGATAGAAAAAGAAGCAGATATAATTTTGTGGGACGGCGGAAATAATGACTTCCCATTTTTCCATCCCGATTTGCTTTTCGTTGTAACAGATCCATTCAGAGCAGGCCAGGAAATAAAATCGTATCCCGGCGAAGCTAATTTTCTAATGGCGGATGTATTGGTAATAAATAAAGTAAATACAGCTTCAAAAAAAAGCATTAAAGAAATAGAACATAATATCAAGAAATATAAACCGCACACCAAAGTTTTGAAAACTTCATCGCTTGTAAGTTTAAATGCGAATGAAAACTTGGCCGGCAAACGTGCATTAATAATTGGAGACGGTCCAACATTAACTCACGGAGGAATGAGCTTCGGTGCTGGTACTGTCGCGGCTAAGAAATATAAAATAACAATCATAGATGCAAAAAAATATGCAGTAGGCTCGTTTAAAAATACATTCCAAAAGTTTTCACACATACAAAAAGAACTTCCAGCACTTGGTTATAGTAAGAAGCAAGTGGAAGAACTCCGCCAAACTATCATTAAATCCAAATGCGATGTTGTATTAAATGCCTCGCCGTCGCCGCTTAGAGAAATACTAAAACTTAATGTGCCAATTGTAGATGTAACTTACAAAGTTGATGATAGAAGTGCAAGAATTATTGAGAAGATTTTAATGAAGTTTTTGAAAAAGTATTAAGATTCCTTACCTTTGTGCCAGCCAAGATGCTCGGATAATTTTGTGTTTATATAAAATGAATATCCTAGATTAGCAATAAGCAGACCTATTGTTATTTCTTCAAAGCCTAAACTTCCGCCAAGAAGCTTACGGAGTATCTCTATTGCTAAATATATTGCGAAGAGTCCGAGAATTATATAAAGTAGTTTTCTTATGTTATCCATCTTAAGTTAGCAGCATATATCCAAACCAGATTATTAGAACAGTAAATAAAATAAGCATCATTATTGTAGGCAGATCAAGTTCTTTCATATGTGGTTATTTTTGATTTTGCTATAAATAGTTTTTGAAAACAAGAAAAGATATCGCTTTTCTGATCTTGAAAATCAATGAATTTTTAAAAAAATATAGTGCGGTCGGGTGATGCTCTCACCGCGAACCGCAGAACCCGAAGACAACTTTGGAGGTGCTTTTGGGAGTTTCCGTCTTACAATAGTTCGATGCCAAGCTCTCTATTGAAAGATACCGCTTTCTCACTTGGTTTTGCTGCATCGTACTTTCCAAGTACATATGGGCTTTGTACTCCAGTTACGATGGTCATAACTCGGATTTTGCCCTGGAACTTTGGATCTATTCTTGCTCCCCAGATGACTAATGCGTCGTCGTCTAAGCCGCCGGTGATTAATTCACCAACTCTCTCAGCTTCGTCAAGAGTCATATCTGGTCCGCCAGTAATGTGTATCAAAGCTCCCTGTGCGCCGTCATATTTAACTTCTAAAAGTGGATTTGACAACGCTCTGTGTACTGCTTCTTCTACTTTTCCTTCTGAATCAGATTCACCAATTCCTATTACAGATAATCCGCCAGATTGCATTATCGTTCTGACATCTGCATAGTCCAAATTGATTAAACTTGGTACAGCAATTATTTCTACGATTCCTTTTATCATTGTTGCAATTAATTCATTTGCAACTGCGAATGCCTGCTGTATTGGTAAGTTCCCCGCAATCGTTGAAAGTTTGTTATTGTCGATTACGATTACAGTGTCCGTAAATTGTCTCATTTGCTTTAGTGCAAATTCAGCTTTGTCGATTCTCGCTTTTTCAATGTTGAAAGGCATTGTAACTACGCCAATAACAATTGCACCAGTATCTTTTGCAATTTGAGACACTAATGGAGCAGCACCACTTCCAGTACCGCCGCCAAGACCTGCGCATACGAAAACCATATCTGCACCTTTAATTGATTCTCTAATTTGAGTTACAGATTCTTTTGCAGCTTCCAAACCTTTGTTTGGCATACCACCTGCACCTAATCCTCTTGTAGTTTCTTTTCCGATTAGAATTTTGTGGTCTGCTTCTCTGTGGTCGAGATGAAGTTTATCAGTATTAATTGCGATAACTTGAGCGCCTGTTACGCCCTTTTTGTATAGCCAGTCGACAGAGTTATTTCCGCCACCGCCACATCCTATTACTTTTATATTTGCATTGCCAATAGTATAATCTTCTTCGGCCTGTGAGGCAGAAGCTTTTAGTGCGTCGCTAACAATAAATTCCATGGCCTTTAGCTAGAATTGTGTCAGACACAAGCCCAGCAATCCCCCTTTTTGAAAGGTGTTCCATTTAGAGAACGGATATATTATATATAGAAGTGTATACTGGAGTATACAAATGCTCTTGAGTGCGGTTTTTCCAAAAGAAATACATAAACATACATGGTTATTTTGCAGTAGTTTTGCAGTAGAAATAAGGGGAAAGTAACAGAGCAGTGCGATTTTTTGTAATGGCAAATAAGTGACAAGAAAAAATCACTTACACTACACTTTCCTGTGAAGCGTTATATTGAAAATAAATAATTTTCCTATTCAGTCGTGAAATAGTGTTAATATGCATCAGTGAATAGAATTATATACTATATTCGTTTCTAAGAATTATGGCCGCATATTCAGCCGGTGATAAAGTACAAGTAAAATCCAAAGGCGAGACTTATACGGGTGTGGTTTCTCAAGAATCCAATTCTAAAAATTTGTTGTTACGTTTAGATAGCGGTTATAGTTTAGGAATAAAATTAGGAAAAGGAATTAATGTTAAAGTATTAAGCAAAAGTAAACAAAATATAAATTCGAATATAGAAGTAAAACAAAATTCAGAGCTGCCAAAGATTGCAATAATTTCAACTGGCGGAACAATTGCATCAAAAGTTGATTATAAAACTGGGGCTGTTTCTCCAATTTCAAAACCAGAAGAATTGCTTGCACTTATTCCAGAGCTTACAAATATTGTTAACATCACAAAAGTTTCGCAGCCATTTGCAGTTTTCTCTGAAGATATGTCGTCGAAAGAATGGCAGAGACTTGCAAAAGAAGTTGCAGACGAATTAAATAAAGGAAATTCGGGAGTAATTGTAACGCACGGCACTGACACTTTACACTACACCGCAGCCGCATTAAGTTTTATGCTAAGAAATTTATCTAAACCAGTAGCAGTCATTGGCGGGCAAAGAAGTTCAGACCGCGGAAGTTTTGATGGCGCACTAAATTTAATTTGCGGCGCCTATTTCACAAAATCAGACATAGCTGAAGTTGCAGTAATAATGCACGGAACAACTGAAGATAATTTTTGTTTGGTTAATAAAGGAACAAAAGTTAGAAAATTACATTCGTCAAGAAGAGATGCATTTAGACCGATAAATGAAATTCCATTAGGACGAATATGGAAAGATGGAACCTTAGAAGTTTTGAATAAAACATATAACAAAAGAAGCGACAAGAAAGTAATAGCAGATACTAAATTTGAAGAAAAAGTTGCGCTTGTAAAATTTTATCCCGGTGCGGATCCAGATATTTTGAAATATTTTATCAAAAAAGATTACAAAGGAATTATAATTGAAGCAACAGGACTTGGACAAGTTGCAACAAGTCCAACAGCAAAAAATAAATCTTGGCTGCCAGTAATTAAAGAAGCCATAAAGAAAAAAGTTTTTATTGGTTTTACTTCGCAGACAATTTATGGAAGAGTTGATCCTTATGTATATTCCAGTGCAAGAACGCTGCAAGATGCAGGAGTTGTATTTCTGGAAGATATGTTAAGCGAGACAGCATTTGTAAAATTAGGATGGGTATTAGGTCATACAAAAAATCCCGATGAAGCAAAGAAGTTTATGCTTCTAAATATTGCTGGAGAAATAAATTCCAAATTAGAACCGCGCGGATTTTTGTACTAATTCAATATGTTTATTGCAATAAAGTAAGTATTAAATATAAGTTATCATATTACAAATAATAAATGGCCAAGAAGTTCCTGACACTTAGGGAAGCGAGAGCATTGCTTCCGTTAGTTGAAGATAGTATGGAGAGAATGTTAAAGTTACGTGATGCTTTGGCGCTGCTCGATTCTGTCAACTCTGTTTACGAAGATAACTATTACACTTTGCAGGAATATATTGTTAGAAGCAGAAGAAAACACAAATTACTTTACAAATTTTATAAAGAGTTAGCAGAATTGATGACACAAGGCGCAATTGTCAAAGATTTGGAATCCGGATTAGTAGATTTCTGCTCGCATCATAAAGGAAAAGAAATTATGTTATGCTGGAAACTTGGAGAGGAAGATATAATGTACTGGCATAATGCTGATGAAGGTTTTACAAACAGACAATCAATAGAAGCTCTAAAAGTAGACGAGCTCGATAAGCATTGTTAATGTTAAGTTTTTAAACGCCTTTTTGGGATAATAATTATGTTTAATTCGGTAGTTGTACATTATGCAGAGTTGTCAACAAAAGGCGAAAATAAAGGCAGATTTATTAGACAATTAGTCAGAAATATAAAATCTGTATTAGATGTCGACATAGAAACTTTTTACGGCAGGCAAGTTATAAATCTAAATGATAATTCTAAGTTGGACGAAATAAAATATAAACTTAGTAACGTATTTGGAATATCTAATTTTGCATTTGCAATAAAAACTACAAACGATATTGAAGAAATAAAGAAAACTGCAGAAAAACTATTTCAAGATTTCAATGAACCAGTAAGAGTTTCTGCAAAAAGAAGCTATAAAACTTTCCCGTTTACATCTCCAGATATAAATAGATTGGTTGGAATTCACCTTAATGAGAAATTTGGCACTGAAGCTGATTATAAAAATTCAAACAAAATTTGTTATATTGATATAACTGAAAAAGGAGCATTCGTATATTCAGAAAAAATAAAAAGTCTTGGCGGGCTGCCAGTCGGAATTTCAGGAAAAGTTTTGATGCTTTTATCCGGCGGAATTGATTCGCCAGTTGCAGCATTTATGCTTATGAAACGCGGATGCAGAGTTGATTTTGTGCACTTCGCTCCTGAAACTTTAAATTCTGTTGCAGGAGAATCAAAAATAAAAGAATTAACAAAAAAGTTATCCATTTACCAGCCAAATACAAAATTATTTTGGACGCCGTTTAAAGATTTGCAGCTTCAATTAATTCCAAGAATTCCCGCAAAAGATAGACTTTTAGTTTATAGAAGATTTATGTTTCGACTAGCAGAAAAAATTGCATTAACCCAAAAATATAAAGCCATAGCTACTGGCGAGAGTATAGGCCAAGTTGCATCGCAAACACTGCAGAATATGAAAGTTATAGATTCAGTAATCAACACTCTTGTTTTAAGACCTTTAGCCGGATTTAATAAGCAGGAAATAATTGAATTGGCCCAGAAAATCGGAACTTATGAAATTTCAATACAGCCGTATGATGACTGTTGTTCATTTATGATTCCAGAGCACCCAGAACTTAAATC
>JAGVWH010000025.1 GCA_018304365.1 Nanobdellati archaeon | reverse complement strand
TGCAGCTTTAAGTCGTGCCATAGTATGAAAGAATGTCTTTAGTCGATTTTTAAGGTTTGCTGCTATAGTTGAATAGTTAGATATAAATACCAAAAATGTATAATCTCATATGATGGTTTACAAACCTAAGCACTTACAATTAATGTTATTTGGAGCTGCACTTACACCCATAGCTGCAATTCAACTTATTTCTATAAGCAACTCTACGTTAGTATTGATGCTAACAGCATTTCTTGTTTTGATAGCTGGAGTAGCTATTCCTATGGGTATTTTCGAGCATATGCGCTATAATCGCATAAACAAATAGGTTTAATAGATTTGATTTTCTCGTTTTGCTATGATTAGAGCTAGAGAGTTAGTTGGCAAAAGTTATGGAGAAGCTAATGCTCTGACTGGTTTGGAATTCGATTTAAGAGATCACAATACTGACCATCATAAAATCCAAGACCTAGCTCAAGCTGAAACTTACATTGGAATTGCAGAAGCTTTTCTGCCAAAATATAATCCAGCTGCATCTGAATCGCACACTCAAAGATTTTCCAGATTTAGAAATCTCTCTGATTATGTATCTTCCCGATTTAATAATTTCAAACATACGAAAACATCTGCAGCGTTGGCAGCAGCGGGTATGATTTCTGCAGCAACATTTGGAGCGTTAACTAAAGATCTTGGTGTTGAGCTTCCAGATATTGTTATGGATGCGAGTGCTCAAAGCCCTGACGATACAAATGATGGCACATATAAAATAACTCCTTTAACAACAAATATTAATGGCAAAGCAAATTATCCACATATATCTGGAGACAAAGCTGCTTGGATTTACGAAGAGCAAGGAAGTATACAAACATCAAATAAGGCGCAAATATTAAATCTAACTACTAATCAACTAATTACTGAATTTTCTGTTTCTGTGGATGGAGATACTATCGATATATATAATGATAATTTAGTTTTAGCTACAGGATTTACAGATAAAGATATATGGCTCACAAATACCTCTACTAGCAATTGGGAAAGTAAAAAGATAGCTGATGATGATTTACTTGCAGGCAATCCTTCAACAGATGGGGAATATATAGTATGGTCATCTGGAGACGATGAAAGCGATTATATATCTATAAGAAGTATAGATGGAAGTTTTAGCTCAGACATTGATATAGGTGCGGGAGAAGAACTAAATCCTAAAGTAAATAACGATATGTTAGTATGGGTGCATAAAGACTTTCCATCTTATAAAAATAGTATAAATATACAAGACCTAAATAATTATTCCAGCTACTATAAAGAGATATCTAGTGATTGTGATGAAGGTACAAACCCGCAAATTTATGGTAATAAGGTAATCTACAAGTGCGATTCAACGCACAGCATCAGAGTATATGACATATATCAAGGAAAAACAGTAGATAACTTAGATTTGGATTCTAATAAACATTCTTTTTATGAAAATAATATTGTCTGGACAAATTCATTAAAAGATAGTATAAACATACTTAACATAGAAACTGAAGCGGAAATTCGAATACCTGGTACTTGTGAAAATTTAGATATTTGGGAAAATAAAGTGGTCTGGTCTGATGGTAAAGATATATACTTAGCAGAATTCTCTTTTGATGATAAATCGATAGAAAATCCAGAGCTAATAAAATTAGCAGAGAAGTACGCTCCTACTTATTTATTTAGTACCGAAGAAAAATATTTTCCTACTGATCCATATGCTGATGATTATGATGTAACAAATAATGCTGACAAATGGTTATTTGAAGAATTTCCAAAAGATCAAGTTGTTTATTATGCCATAACTGATTACTCTAGTGAAAAAAGTACAGAGCATCCCGAAGGTTTCAAAGTTCTACAATATTGGAATTATTACGTCTACAATAACTGGGGTTCTGATGATCATATGTACGATTGGGAAGTAATTCACAAATGGATCGACAATAAGAACAATGAAGTCTACAAAACATCAGCTAGTATGCATTTATGGGACAATATATACGATGAGAATATTAATCGATTCTTTGTAGAGGAAGGTGGACATGGGCTATCTAAAGACGTATTTATGATAGATGGCATAAAAATACAGTTTAATGGTGTTGATAAAATTTTAGACGTTAATACTTATGACTTAAGACCTTTAGATAAATTAGATATGTATGATGAAAAAGATTTTCCTGGAGAATTGGGAAAATTCCCAACTAAACAAAAACGTTATCTAGACCCTAATAATATAATTGGAAAGTTTGAATTGCCAAAATTAACCGAAATAGATATTAAAAATAGTCCGGATTTACGCGCTAAAAATTCTAAAGGAGATGTTACGGGAATAACGATCATACCGGGAGTAGCTTATAGGCAATTAGTAGAAGATATTCCTAACTCAATTTATATATTTCAAGATGAAAGAATAATAATCTTAGATGATACAAATATAACTGTTGAAATTTATGGTACTGAAAAAGAGCAGTTCACTCTCGAAATGAAAATACTTGAAGATAATTCCGAACGATTTGGTGTTATAAATGGCACAATAAACAAAGGCGATACTAAGATTTATGATTTTTCTGATTTGACACAAAGTTACACAAATACTAATACAACAAACGATACTAAGCCTAATTCAACAAATGATATCAAACCCAAAAATAATCTGCTAAATACTCAATGGCAGACTCCCGTAATTGCTGCCATTGGTGGAGGTATAGCTGCTGCTATTGGACTAACAGCATACAGAAAGAAACAGCAGAGTAAATGAAAATATTTCACTTGCAAATTCTGACGATTCTGAATCCGACAAATCTAAACTTAAATCAAATTCTATAAAAGATTTAGAAGATAAATAGAACGTTTTATCTATTCTTTTTGCACACGAAAGTATCACCTATACAAACATAATTTGCCTCTTTAATAGTAATTCCTTTAGCATCAACTTCACTTGACCCAGCGGTAATAATGGAAGTTCCATTAACTTTAAGAAAGTGTTGCTCGTTTTACTATTATGGTAAAAGCTGAAGACTTAGTTGGCAAAAGTTACGGGGAAGCTAATGCTCTGACTGGTTTAGAATTCAATTTAAGAGATCACAATACTGACCATCATTTAATCCAAGACCTAGCTCAAGCTGAAACCTATCTTGGAATTGCAGAAACTGCTGCAGCGTTGACAGCAGCTGGTATGATTTCTGCAGCTACATTTGGAGCTTTAACTAAAGATCTTGGTGTTGAGCTTCCAGATATTGTTATGGAAAATGCAGAGGCTCAGTATGATGAGGCTGAGTTCGTTACTTATCGTATTACTTCGGATGCACAAAAACAATGTTTACCAACAATTTCTGGAGACCACCTAGCTTGGGCCTCTGAGGATGGATCTATAACAGTACTAAATATTTATACTGGAAACAAGCAAACCATTCCAGCGAATATCGAACTCAATGATGGAGATTTTGACTTATCAGAGAAATATTTAGTTTACTCAAACTGGAATGAAACAATTGACAGGTCATTAATAATATATTATAATTTAACAAAAACGCCCTGGGAAAAAAATACAATAGAGGTAGGTGGTTTAGTGCGGGAAATAGCAATAAATGAAGAAAATTTAGCGATAAATTCCTACACGGGGGATAATAATTTTTATATAATAAATTTAAAGACAGAAGACGAACGGGACATAGCAGATCCATATCCTTATGATAATTATAGATACATGCCCGATATCTGGTCTGACAAAGTAGTTTATGAAATTGAGGGTTATTTTGCACCGACAAATTCAATATATTATTACGATTTAGATACAAATGAAGAGATAGTGGTTTTCTCGGAATCACAACATAGTGCTTATGAACCAGCTATTTGGCAAAATAAAATAGTATATTATTTAGATATCGCAGACCACGAGAGTGAAGAAGGCATCTATGTTTATGATACAACTTATGAACGAACAACACAAATAATTGGAGATACAGCAAGTATAAGTGCATTTCCAAAAATACACGATTATAATGTAGTTTACTCAATTCAAGAAAAGGTAAGCTTCTATAATCTAAATTCCACATATGATTATTTTCTTACTGAAGTAATCTCTGATTATACGGGAGCAGGTATAACTTCTCCGAGCCCTAAAGCAGATATATGGGGTAGTAATATAATTTATGTATCGGGTGGCGATGTATATCTTACGAATATACAGGGATTAGATCTGTCTAATATAGGTAAAAAAGTTCCAAATGATAGATCTAAAGATGACCCTCAAACAAATAATTCAGACGTTAAACCATCAGAACTAACTATTGAAGACTTAATTAAATGGTATGCGCCAAATTATTTATTCAGCCAAGATGAAAAATACTACCCAACAAATCCTTATGCAGATGATTCCGACGTAACTAATAATGCACTAAACTGGCAAAAAGGCGACTTTCCAAATAATGAAACTATTTATTACGCAGTTACAGATTATTCTAATAAAATAAGCACAGAACATCCCAAAGGTTTCAAAGTAATACAATACTGGTCTTATTACGTATACAATGACTGGGGCGCAGATGAGCACGAGTACGATTGGGAAGTAATTCACAAATGGGTAGACAATAAAAGCGGCGAAGTATTCCACACTTCTGCAAGTATGCATTTTTGGGATAACAACTACCAAGAGAATATAGATACTTTTTGGGTTGAGGGAGGTGGACACGGAACATCTAAAGATCTTTTTATGCTCGATCATATAGAAATGCCAATTAATTATGGAAGTAAATCTTTATTCGGAAATAGTTACGAATTACATCCATTAGAAGATTTACTAAAATATAACGCTAGTGATTTTTGGGGAGAACGAGGTAAGTTCCCAACAGATCAAGAGAGATTTAAAGATCCTGATAATGCAATAAGATTAAATCCAACTCGGGGCGTTTTAACTCAAGTTACAATAAAAAATAGTCCTGAATTATACGTAGTAGATTCAGCCGGCAGAACTACTGGATTAAAAAATGGTAAAATAGTTGAATCTATACCAAATTCAAAATATTTTCCTAGAGAGGAAAAAATCATAATACTAGGTAATGAACATCCCGCTATTATTAATCTAAAAGGTACGGCCGATGAAAATTATACTCTTGCAGTAAAGACGGTTACTGGCGATAAAGAAGATGTAAGATTTGAAAATAATAGTATTAAAAAAGGCGAGACTACGAAACTTAGATTTTCAGATTTGCAAAAAGATGAGTCTAAAAATAACTTGCAAAATAATCAAACAAACTATCCATTAGTTGCTGCAATTGGCGGAGCTGTTGCTAGCGCCATTGGTCTAACTGCATACAGAAAGAAACAGCAGAGTAAACTAACAAGATTTAGAAGATAAATAGAACGTTTTTATCTATTCTTTTTGCACACGAAAGTATCACCTATACAAACATAATTTGTCTCTTTAATAGTAATTCCTTCGGTATTAACTTCGCCGGAGGCGGCAACAATAAATTGCATACCAAAGCCCTCGCCTTTGGAAATATCTTTTTCTTTAGGTATGTTAATAAGTCCGAATCCAAAAAGGCTTTCTAACTTTTCAAATCCAAATGTTATATCCGCTGATCTAATTTTATGCGTGAATTCATTTTCGTTTATTACTGCTTTAACATCATTCTCGCTGATATCTAATTTTCCAAGATTTCTAACAGTAATTTTATTGAAGCAGATTTGCCAATCCATACCTCCAACACCTAAGACGGAACTACTTCCTCCGCCTCTATAAAGACATCTATCTGCTAAAACTGCGAGCTGGTAAGCGCCGCATTTTACTGGATCCGCATCATAACTCTTAGGACATTTAGAATATTTATCTGCATTTATAGTTCCGATTTCTATTTCTCGGCATAAACTA
>JAGVWH010000003.1 GCA_018304365.1 Nanobdellati archaeon | reverse complement strand
AACTAATATAAAATTAGGTAAAGTTATATGGAAAAAACAGTAACTATGAACTTGCGAGTTTCGAACTATGCGAGTAGAGTTCTTGGTGTTATAAAAGAAAAGTTTGGATTACGAGATAAAGCCGCTGCGCTTGAAAAATTTACTGAGTTGTTTGGAGAAGATTTTATTGAACGTGAACCTAAGGAAACTTATATCAAAAAGCTAATAGAATTAGAAAAAAAGCACTTTGAAAAACATTCTAATAGAAAAATGTCTTTGCGTGAGTTAGACAAACGCGCAGAGACAAGAAAAAGTTTGAAACTATTAATAAAAAAATTAAGGAAATTATAAGTAATGATATTGATACGATTGACAGGTATAAAAATCTTAGATATGATATGCCGGATAAAAAACGAGTACATATAGATAAATCTTTTGTGTTAATATTTAGAGTGTATAAGAACAAAAACTTTATTTTATTTCTAGACTTTGATCATCACGATAATATCTACCGAAATTAAAATTTAAGGGGATTAGCGAAAAGAGGTTTTCGCTTTATTTACAAATAATCTCCTAAACCTTTCTGCTTTACATCTCTGCCAGTCATTCTTCTTATTGCTGCATCAATCCTGTCTTCTGCAAAGCCATGGCGCTCCACTAATATCTCTTTTATCTTCTTAACATTTGGAGATGTCCAATTTAATTCATAGTCTTTATTCACGATTGGCTGCAGAAATAAATTTTTTAATGTAGTGTAACTATTAATCTTACTTTCATATTGTTTCATCTTATGCTCCTGCGCAATCTTCAATGCGGTCTTAGGACCAATTCCAGAAACACCGCCGACATTGTAATCTGTTCCAACTAAAAGTCCGATATCAACCAAACCCGAAATATCCAGCTGCAGTTTAGTCAGCATTTCAGTCAAATCAATTATTTCTATTTTGACTTCCGGCTTGCGGGATACAGATAGATTTCTAATTAATCTCGGAGCCGCAAACAAAAGCGTATCATAATCTTGGCTGGCAACTGCCCAAACATCTCCTTTATTGCACATATACGCAGCTTGTGCTTCTCCTTCTGAAAGTGCCTGAACCCAAGGTAATCCCATTGCTCTAATAAGTTCTTTCGCTTCCTGTATCATTCCAGGAGTTAGTCTAGAGGTCTGCTGCGCATATTTGCGTGCTCCTTCTTTATCACCGCGCTCCAAAGCTTCCTGCTGTTTTTCTCGCGCAGTCTCTCGTATCTCTCTGCGGGCTTCCTGAACTGCCTGCTTCTCAATCGGCGCTTTGCCGTCAAAAACAAAAGCTGGCAAAATTCCTGCTTCCATCAGATTAATAGTTCTGTAAAACAAGCCCGACAGATGAGAAGTTACATTTCCATTTTTATCCATTAAAGGAGTTCCATCGTACTGTCTGATAGTAGAAAGAAATTGATTGATAGATAACATTGTAAGCATCAATTGCTATTTTTTTATCGGCTAAATCATTTAACTCGATATTTCTCTTAATGACTAAGTCTTTGAGATTGACACCCATAAGTATTACATCCTTGTCTGAAAGTTGGCGGACTGCGACTTTTCAGATAAAGTTTTGACATTAACCAAAAGCTCTGCGTATATCTATTACTTCTGTTGAGCTGACAGCCTCGAGAGCTTTCAATTTCTCTTCAAGTATATCAACATTAGGATTATCTTCCTCTTTAAATGTTATAATAATCTTCAAAGCACTAAGTCCGAATGCCATTGGCTCTTCTTCAAAATCCCATGTTAATCAAACAATTGCCTGAAGATTTTGCGGTAGAAGAGCTGATAAGGTTAGAACTTAATGAAAACGGCGAACAGACTTATTTCTGGCTAACTAAAAGGAATTGGACAACTGGCAAAGCTATATCTACTATCGCCCAGCGCTGCCACACTAGTATGAGGCGGTTTAAATTTGCTGGGAATAAAGATAGAAATGCAGTTACTAAGCAAGCTGTATCGGCTTTCAAAATTTCTCCCGAACAGTTAAAACGCATTATGATAAAAGATATTGAAATAAATATTATTGGCAAAGGCAACACCCCTATTTCTTTAGGCACATTAAGCGGCAATAAATTTACAATAATTGTAAGAGATTTAAAAGCCAAAGTTAATTCCAAAAAGCTGGCTAAAATAAAATCCGTAGGTTTTCCAAATTATTTCGGCGAGCAGAGGTTTGGCTACGGCAATACGCACCTAGTCGGCAAAGAAATTCTTAAAGGAAATTTAGAAAACGCTGTAAAGTTAATAATAACTTACTCGGAAGGTTCTAACAACGATACAAAAATTGCGAAAGAATTTGCACTAAAAAACTGGGGAGATTGGAGAGCAATTATTGTTAAATTCCCAAACTATATGGATTTAGAAAAAGCTGTTTTAAATTGGCTGATTCAAAATCCCACGGATTTTGGAGGCGCATTAAGAATCATTCCCAAAACTATGAGACGTATGTATATACATGCCTATCAAAGCGGGATTTGGAACAAAGCTCTTGAAAAATGTTTAGATAAAATTAAAGGCAATCCAGAACTTCCGATTCCAGGAACAGACACAAAACTAGGCAATGATGTATTCTCTAAAGCTATTAAATCAGCTCTTAAAAGAGAAAAAATTATACTAGATGATTTTTCTTCTAAAAGAATTCCAGAGCTGGCATCTGTCTTTAGTTTAGAAAAAGGCGCTTATGCAACTGAATTAATAAAATATTTATTTGGTTAAATATAATTTTCAATATTATCTGTTGAAATAAATCCTTCGATTTTTTCGTCATTAATTATTAAAGTCGGGGCTTCCCCTATATCATAACGTGCAACAAGCAGATTAACCAATGGTTCTTTTTCATAATCTTTATCTATAGATAAAATTACGACATCTGGATTTTTTTCTGCAAATCCATCGAGAGCAAATCCCTGCGTTATACTTTCGGAATGATCTGCTTGGTAGAAAAATAATATTATATCGTAATTTACTCCGCAAGTCTCTTCAAAATCTTTTAACAACGTAAAAAATTGGACTTTCGAAATCAAATGCTTATTTTTTAAATACTCAAAATCTTGAGCTCCTTCGTATTTATGGCTAT
Organism: Nanobdellati archaeon; assembly: GCA_018304365.1. GTDB lineage: Archaea > Nanobdellota > Nanobdellia > UBA10117 > UBA10117 > JAGVWH01. The sequence continues at coordinate 12,528 of JAGVWH010000003.1, read as the reverse complement.
TCTCTAGCAAAGTAAGTTTTCTACCCGTATCGGCAATTGATTTTTGTACGTTTTCAACTCTTGATGTCATACTATCGCATTGGCCTCCGAAAGTCTCTACGAATTGCTGTTCAACCAAAAATGACTGCGTTTCGAGTTCATTTTGCCTTACGCTAAGTAAAAGTTCATCAGTTTGATATGTATCGAATGTACTTCCAACTAATAGTCCTGCAGCAAATACAAATATAGTAATTATTAATGTTGTTACAAGCAAATATTTTTTATAACGTTCAGCTACCATCTTACATTTCCTCTCCAGACTTTCTTTACTCCAAATATCTCATACATAGCGCCCAGAAACCAATAAAAAGATTTCACACCAGGATAAGCAATGAAAAACATAAGTCCTGCTAATGGATAAGATGCTTTTTCCCTAAATAGTTTTACAGATTTATATAATACATAAATACTAAATATAACTAATACGCTAGTCCAAAAAATAACACTAAAGTCTACCAATGGAAGAATTGCTCCGTGGAATATCCTGCCAGTTAATAAAATGTTAACCACTGCACGAAATACAAACGTAGAAATAGTATAAAATACTATTAACATACTTAATATAATTAAAATAGGCATTGCAAAACTGACTGGCAGCATAAACAGCCCAAGCAAACCAAACTCTTTTTTGAAAAACATTTCTTTGTGTTTAAGCATAGTTGCAAAAAAACCGCGCGCCCATCGTAATCTTTGGCCGTGATAACCTTCTATTGTCTTCGGAACTTTTGTAAATGGCATTGCTTCCAAACTAGATTTTATTTTGTAGCCATTGTGCAAAAGCCTAACAGCTATTTCTATGTCTTCTGTTAAAATATTTTCATCGAATCCGCCGACTTTTCTTAAAGCATCTGTCCTGTAAATACTAAAAACTCCTGGAGTTAAATACAAAATATCTAAAACAGACATTAATTTATGCGTTAAACCGACAGCCATATATTCAAACCATTGTAATTTTTCCAGGAAATTTTCTGGTTTCCAAACTTTTATACTTGTTTTAACTCCGCCGACATTAGGATCGTTAAATTTCGGCAATAAAACTTCCAGTAGATTAGGGGTTGCAATAGAATCTGCATCTAATATTACTGTAAATTCACCTTTTAATTTTTCTAAACCTATATTTACTGCATATCCTTTTCCAGGTTCTTTAATTGAAATCAATTTCACGCCTTTTTCCTTATAACTTTTTACAATTTCTTCTGTTCTGTCAGTACAGGCATTAGCTAAAACTATAATTTCTCTTTTTGTCTTAGGATAATCGACTTGCAGCGCACTATCTAATGTAGCTGCTATAACGTCTTCTTCGTTGTGAGCTGGAATCAAAATACTAACTAAAGGCGCATATTTTTTATCCCATTTTTGCTCTTCTAAACTTCCTTCTTCCAGAAATAAAATACTAATCCAAAAAATAGCCATAAATAAACTGATAAATGAACTTACGTAAAGAACCAATTTGTAAGCGAGAACTTCTAACATTTTATTTAGATAGCTATACCCACTAAATTATATCCTAATTTATCTGCGGCTAATATTAATTCATCTGGTGTATTTCCCGCTACAATCACACAGCCATTTTCTAATACTATGCCTGTAGTTCCAAGTTGAAATTTAATTACTCCTGTTGTGGCATCGACTGCATCGCAGTCCCGCAATGGTATTTCTGGCTGAACTGGATTTGAATCTTCAGTATAAGCCGTAATTGTTTCAATTCCATAAAGAGCTGTAATTCTTGCAATTTCTGTTGCTGCAATTACATATTTAGCAATCTCTTCTGCATTTGGATCTAATACTAAATAAATTTTCTGCGAACCTAATACTCTTTGTACTACTGATTGGTCCAATAGTATTCCTTCAGCATATCTTGGATCCAATCTAAATAATATAGGTATATCTTTTCCGCCGTGCTTTATTAAAGTTCCAAAAGTGTTATCTTCGAGGCTGTAAAAAACATAATCGCCAACTCTAAAAGCATTATTTGGCAGTCCTGGTGCGGCTCCAGTAAGAGCGGATATTCCAAAGAAACCTATCGTACTCCCTACTAATATTAGAACTGTAAACCAAACTATTATTTGCTTTGTTTTATTCGTTGACTTCTCCTTTCTCTCTTTCAAGCTTGCCGCCTCTTTTGGCGTATCTTGTACTTTAAATTCTATTTTGGGTAGAAAATTAGGAAAAAAACTTTTTGGTAGTGGAGATTTCGCATCATTTTTAGAAGTATTTTCTTCTATCCTCTTCTCTTCCGGCTTTTCATCGTCTTTGTGCCAATCAATTCCAATATTAGGCAGCGCCATATAATCGACTCATAGAGAAGCGATATAAAAGTTTCGAAAGGTGTATTTCGCTTGAAATAATAAAAGAAAATAAAATAAAATAAAAAAGAAGGGGTTTAAACCCCTAATTACGCGGCTGGTTCTTCAGCGGCTGGTTCTTCTGCACTTGCAGATTCAGCTGATGCTGCTACAGCAAGTGGTCCAACAGTTATTACGCCTGCTGAGCTACTTACTTTAACTGCACTTCCAGATAAGCCATATGCAGAATAGTCTTTCAATACTGCAGATGCATCTCTGGTGTTCTGCGCTTCCCATCCAGCTACTACTACTGCGGTCTTGGTTCCACCGAATGCGTTTTCGATCATCTTGATCAAACCTGCATCTTGAGGTATACCTGATGCTGCGCCGTATGCTGGGTAGCTTACACCTAAAGCATTTGCTGCTAATCTGTTAACAGCTGGTCCGCCTACAATAATTACGTCGAAGGCAGTCTTGTCTGTTACTTCTGTATCCAATTTTGCAACTGGAACGCCAGCTACAGAACTAATTGCAACTGCTCCACCGCTTGTAGTTGTAGTTGTTTCAGGACCTGCAACAGTTATCTTTGCTCTTACAGAGTCTGCTGGTATCAATAGCTTTACTCTGTCACTTGCACCATTGCCCTTTGGATCCTTGATTACAATTCCATATCTTGTTCTGTGGTCTTCATCTTTAGTACCCAAAGACAAGTTAGTTGGATAACCAGTTCCCCAGAAGATTTCATTTGCTTGTTCAAGTGAGGCTGTTGAGCCTAGACTAGTGAAGTCTCCTGCGGAGGCATGTCCTAACCATATGTGCAAATCGTCGCTCTTATCTAACAAATAGCCATTGTCATCAATGACATCAAATGTTAAATTAAGTACGTTTGCAGCTACATTACCAGTACCCATTTGTCCACCGCTTGTACCAATAATTATATTTGTACTCTTGGTATCATCGTATGCTACTTCACCAATCTTTGCGGTAGAGTTACCGATTGTCGCGTTATCAGTGTGGAATGTTCCGTTTCCAGCAAAGGTTATCTTACCATCGCTTGGGTTTCGGTAAAATACATTTGTATCATTGCCTCTTATGTCGTCGACGCTAATGTAAATTCTGTTTGTTTTCTTGTTAGCTCCGCCGACAGTTACCAATAACGAATCCGATACTGAAGATTCAATGATAAATGCTGGTTCAGCAGTTTGTGCTGTGAAACCTGCTGCATCACTGAAATCTGCAGATGCTTCGTACTTTATGGTAAGTTCTGCGTATTTGTTATCAGGTACAGTTAAGCCGTCAAATCTCAATTCGAATCCACCAAGTGGCAAGTCATATTTACCGCCAACCGTGATTGGACCGTCAGAGTCGTCATTAATGACGAAGTCGTTTATCGTACCAAGTGTTGGTCCTGTTCCTGCTGCGCCGTTATTATCTATTAATTCTCCAGCTGCATTCAAGCTCAAACCATCTACATCCCATACCCAATCTGGGTCTTCTTTCTTACAGTTTGCAGTCTTCCAAGCAGTTGCGCAAGGTTCGATAAATTTGTCGCCATCGTTATATGTTTCAAGCGCTTCTGAACCTACAACCAAGGTAGCTGCTCTTTCTGCTAAATTTTCAGCGTAGAAAGTTTCTGCTACATTAATTTCCAAACCATTTACAGTTTCAGTTCCGGTTACAGTTTCCTGTACGCCGTCAACATCAACTATTACTGGTGTGCTTGTTGTGGCTGAACCTACATTCTTCAATGTAATCTTTTTTCCAGATACAGTTGCAGTGTCTCCAACATTCATGAAGACTTCTTCTCCAACTCTTGCGGTAAAAGTATCGTCATCTGTTACAGATGTAATTTTTACCTTTCTGCCCAGGAAATTTATAGTTAATGGGTCAGCAGTTGTGGCAACACTTACATTTATTGAGCTGTCAAAGACATAGTAGTAACCAAATACTCCTCTGTCAACTTCTGCAAATACTCCAGACTTATAGTCATCTTCAGCTGCTACTAAAGATGTAACTATTCTTGGACCTAATTGAGCTGTAGTTCCATTTTGGAATACAATTGCATCATGGTAGTCGTAGCTCTTGGACTGGAACGTTATTGCGCTGTCTTTTAGACCGCTAATATCGTCATCTTCCAATTCATGGTCAAATCCGCTCGGAGTTACGTTACCTACATAATTGCCTAATGAGATTTCTTCGGTTTCTCCGCCGACAGTTACAGTTGATCCGCCGCCTGCGGAAGTCGTGGCACTTTGTGCTAAAGTTACAGCAATGTCAGTTGCGCCTATGATGTCTGCTGGGGCTGCGTCAGCTCCAACAACAATCAAACCTACCCATTGTCCATTTGTAATAAATGGAGCTGGATAGCCAGCCAAATCGGCTGCAGCAGCGGCACCAAACATTGTTGCGCCCATCATAACTGCAGTTGATGAAACTGCGGCTATTCTGCGCATTGCGCCTTTTGCTTTTAATACAAATCCGTCTTGCATTTTATTCTCCTTTGTAATACTAAAGAACTTGAGATTTTGTTTAAATGTATTGTGGTCAATTAAGTCGTTGTATAATAATTACCATAGAGAAGTGAATAGGCTGTCATATAAACCATTAAAAGATATCATCGGCAGTTCTATCATATGGTTGAGGATAATAACAGGGCTGATAAAGCTAAACGAAAGTGTAAAGCTAAAACCTCTGCAAAATCTGTAAAATTAGTCCTAAAAATACCTACTAAAGAAAACGATTTCGAATCAAAACCACATATTGATGTAGTTTACAAACAGCCAGAAATGAGCAATAGCAGTAATACAAAAGTTCTTACTGCTCATGATATTTTAACTAAAACTCCAGAGGAGCTCGACCAAGGCCGACGAGAGTTGAATAATCTCGTAAGACGAATGAAAATTCTAACTGCTATTATGTTAGGAAACCATCAGAACAAAGAGCTATCTAAAATTCTTGACACTGATAAATCGTTTACTTCCAAGCAAATCAGAGAGCTGGAAAATGAGGGGCTAATAAAACGGGAAACGGACGGCAGGGAAGTAAAATACGAAGTTGATAAATTCAATCTCCTAAAATTCCTGAATACTAAAGTTGCGATTAAATGGAAAAAGGAAGACGAGGATAAAAAATGATAGAAGAAAAGAAATACGAGCTTGTGATGGGACATTTAGTAGCCATTGTGATGATTGGTATGTTAGTGACTCTTGGCGTCGGATTTTTTGTCGGCAATCACGTAGGTTTAACGACCGGATTAAGTACAGCGGTAATAGAAAAACCAGACTACTGCAACGTTGATAAGGTGGGGACAAAAATAAACATCAGGTGCAATGAGTTAAGCGATGTCACTTTAGAAAATCTATGCCAGTGGGCAAGTCCAGAGCTCAAGAGCAAAGTAAGACTGGTGGTAATTGCATAAGAGCATTGTTATATAAGAACAAAGAAAATCTATTGATTTTCTAGTTTTGAAAACCTGTAGGTTTTCAATAATATACAATAGCTCTCTTAGATTGTGCTATTTAGAATTCTTGTTCAGTTCTTTCTTTAGTTCTTTGACTTCCTCATTTGCCGAAAGAACTTTACTATTTAATCTATTCAAATCTCTCTGAAGCAAAATATTTGCTCCCTTTAATTTCTTAATAAGAGCGTCATATTGATGCAATTTTGCGCTCAAATCATTCAAAAGATCTGAAAAATTCGCATTTGTATCGAGCAAATCTGCTGGTTCAATTATTTCGACAGATGAAGGCATCCAATCAAAGACTATTCCTATCAAATCTGTCATCCTTTCGGCTGTAAATTCAAACTCTACAAAGCCAGAATGGGCTTTATCGGAAATCTTTTTGGGTTCGCGGATGGTCGCTTTTTTAACAACTATGTTCTTATTTTCGGCACCAAACTTTTCCTTGACTAAATTAAGTGTTTTGGCGATATGCTCTTCTGGCCAGCCAGCTACTTCAACAATTATGCGCGCTTTAATAGGAGGCTGTTCTTCCATAAACGAGGCTAAGTAGAGAACTTTATATGCTTTGTTGGAATAACACAATCTTTATAAACTACTATGCTATATAGTAAGTTAATAACAAGAAGACAGGTGCTTGAAGACAATCACAGCTGATCATCACCGCTCCGAAATTCGGGGTTTACTGGACAAACTAGCTCAAAAAGAGCAATCAGTCCTAATAGTAGAGGGAAAGCGAGATAGTTTTGCTTTAAAACGACTCCTTCCTGGTGCTGAAATCTTCTCGTTAGCAGATCAAAAAAGAAGCCTATATGAAAGTGCAGAACACATTGCTTCAAACTTTAACGAAGCAATATTAATGTTAGATGCGGATCAAAAGGGCAAGGAGCTATCAAAGAAAATGATAACTTACTTGCAAAGCCTTGGCGTAAAAGTCAATAAAGGCGGCGAAAAGCTGCTCAAATTGGCAAATAGACGTCACATTGAAGACTTGCATTCTGTAACGCTATAGGACTTCTAGGAGAAAATAAAATGGGAAAAATTAGTCCCGTATCAATAAAATACGTAATACACGCTAAGTTTGAACTTAGCGGAATTGCAGAAAAACCAGACATAATCGGAGCTATCTTCGGACAGACTGAAGGCTTACTTGGTTCGAATCTTGAATTAAGAGAGTTACAAAAATCCGGGAGAATTGGCAGAATAGATGTAAACACTGAAAACAAAGATGGAAAAACCTTTGGCGAAATAATTTTGCCAAGTTCTATGGGTAAAACTGAAACCGCGATAATTGGAGCTTCTCTTGAAACAATCGAAAGAGTTGGACCTTGCGAAGCAAAAATAAAAATAACAGGCATAGATGATGTCCGCGTTTCTAAGAGAGATTTCGTAAGAGACAGGGCACAGGAGCTTTTGAAAACTCTTGTTGCAGATATGCCGGACTCGCAGGAATTTACAAATTTGCTAAACGAAAATGCCAGAACTTCTGAAATGATTGAAATTGGCAAAGACAAAATCGTTGCAGGTCCAGAAGTTGAAACTTCTGACGAAATAATTGTTGTTGAAGGCCGCGCAGATGTACTAAACTTGCTGCGCTATGGAATTAAAAATGCTATTGCGTTACAAGGAACAAATATTCCGCAAACAGTAATTGATTTAGCAAAGAAAAAATCTGCGACTTTATTTGTAGATGGTGATAGAGGTGGAGAATTAATCATAAAAAAAGTTGCTGAACTCACCGAAATGAATTTTGTTGCATTTGCTCCAGACGGAAAGGAAGTTGAAGAGCTAACACAAAAAGAAATTTTGAAAGCTCTTAGAATGAAAATTCTGTGGACAGAAGCCAAAACTAAAAATACAAATGTTTCTACAGTCGTACGTGAAATAAAACCAATCGAAGCAGAAACACGAAGACCTTTTTCAAGAGACGACAGAAGCAGAGATGAAAGACCAAGGCGATTTGAAAGATATGACTCTAGAGATTCGCGAGGACCATCCAGATACGATAGAAATGACTCGAGAACACAAAGTTATGAGAGACACGAATATACAAATCCAGCAATTTCAGAAATTGCAAACAAGCTTTCAGAAAATGAAACTGTCATACTTGACAGAGGCTTAAATGTTCTTGGAAAAGTTCCAAAAGATGAGCTTGCGGACACACTTGAAAATATGGACGGCGTTTATGCAGTCGCATTAGGCAGTGAATCTGATAATGAAATAAAGAAAATTGCCTATGAAAAGCGCATAAAAGTTATAGCTAAACATATTGTTTTGCCAAAAACAGAAAGCGCTGCAAAAGCCAGAAGTTAATATTACTAATTTAGTAATACCGCGCTGAGATTACTCGGCCAGGGCTTTTTTTACATTTTTTGACTTAACTAAATATCCTGCTCCCAATCCTATTATTGCTCCAACTAATACATCTGTAAACCAATGTTCGAGCAAAACCATTCTACTTAGACTTACCAAAACAGCCCAGCCGTACAATACAATTCTCTCTTCTTTTCTCTTCACTGGTAAAACTGAAGCGAGAAAAAATGCAAATGCGGTATGCTGCGATGGAAAAGATCTTAAATCAAATCCATTTGGACGCTCACGACTAATAATTATTTTTATAATTTGGACAATTAAAAAAGCAACTGCTGCGCCGAATGTTATTTGGAAGACTTTGAAGATATCTTTTTTATAAATTAAAAAAGCGATTGCCCCAAACAATAAAATATAAACAGAAACACTAATTACATCGTAGATAATATTTGCTTCCGGCAGAAATGCAGTTATTTGCGAATCTATATCTAGCATTATACCTTCCTAATAGTTTTATCTTTCAGTATTACTTTTAAAAATTGATTTGCATTTGTATATTTTCTTCTTGTTTCTGCAAAATACCTATCATTAATTAATCTAGCTCCGCGCCATTTGCGCGTAAATGCGGCTATGTATCTTTTATGCACGTGTTTCGGCGGACCCGTAAGTTTTCTTTTCTTTGGCAAATTCATTTCCGAAAATCTAAAAATATAATATGCATTTTCATTTAAGTTACCATTCCAATACCAATTGGCACTGTTCAAATCGAAATCGTGCTCTGAAAAAACCCTCCTTATTTTGTTAAATTTGCTAACAATTACATCACCAGCGACCGCCTGTGTTTTTTTAATTGGCTTGGTGCTTAATATTATTGTATTTTTCCCCTTTAATTTAGACGGCGAGAAATGCTTTACTTCAAAAAATTTTAAACTTGGTTTTTTAAGATAAGACTTACTGTGAGATATGATATTTGCAAATCTTTTACTTCTTAATGCTGCTGCGGCATTTCTATGATAATCTATTGGGTCAACAATGATTAAAGGACTATCAAGTTTAGCTATATTCAAACTTTCTAAAGCATTTTTATGATGTTTTTCTGTATCGATAATTCTACGATGCTTCCATTTACTCGCGGCTTTAATTAATTTAGCAAAGCTTCCGTAATGTAGAACTAAAATCTCTATTACATATCCAGAAAATCCAGAAATATAAGACTCTGCGCCATAAGCATCCGCGCTTTTAAAAAATTGTTTTGCCAATCTTATTTCTGCTGCTAAATTTTTATTCTCTGCAACTTTGTTAGCTACATAATAAACGTGCAGCGGGCTTGCATCAGTAATATTCAATGCTTTGCCAATATCACTAATTTCTAAAACCGGAACAAATTCTAAATCAAAACCCTTATATTTAGCAGAAAAATAATCTCTGCTGCCTTTTAGCCTCGTTGGTCTGTATTTGCGTAAAACTTTCTCAGCGTAATCTGAAAGTTCAGCTGATTTATCTTTGTACAATGCATAATTAAACGCTATAAAAAAATCTATATCACTTATGCCTGAAAGCCACGTATGTTTTCCGACAGAACCTCCAACTAATATTTTAGCTCGAATGTTATGTTTTTTCAAACTCTCTGAAACGTCTTGCAAAACCTCTAACACTACCTCGTATATTTTCTTTTCTTCTTCTTTTGATGGCGATATAAGTTCTTTCGCTTTCGCTGATATAGTCAGAGCCATAAAATTCATAGGGTAAATTACTATATAAGTCTAATTAAGATAAGGCCTAATTCAATACACAATGTAAATTAGTGAATCTCGCTATCGCGAGATATAGCCTAATTCAATATACAATGTAAATTAGTGAATCTCGCTATCGCGAGATATAGCCTAATTTAATGCGCAACGTAAATTAGTCAATCTCGCTATCGCGAGAAAAGCCTTAAAATCTGAAGAAGTTATACTAAATTATGTGGCCACTAAAGTTTGTAATCATACTAATAGCAATTGCTCTTATTGCAATTCCAGTTTCTGCTAATACAGTAGACCCCAGCGCAGTCTGCGGAAATGATGAAAAAGAATTAGGAGAGCAGTGTGACGGTTTGGATTCTGAGCTATGTCTAGACAGATGTAAATCTACGTGTGAATGTCCTGAAAACACAAGAGATAGAACAGACGTTCCAAATTACAGACAAACTATATTTTTTGATAAATTAGAAATAAATAAAGTATATTTCATAAATAGTTCTCAGCCTCAATTTCCATTAATGTATATTTCATTCAAAATGCTAAAAGATACGAAAAATGTTACAATACATTTTGATCCGAATCTAACAGCAATTAATAAAATAAAACTCCCAAAAGGCGTAATTTACGAATATTTCAATACATCAACTTATACGCCAAGTTTAAACAATACACATATTGCGCGTTACACTATAGCATATAAGATAGATAAAAACTGGATAGCTAATAAACAAATAAAACAAGAAACTATTGATTTAGTTTATCTGAAATCAGCAGAGGACTGGGAATCTGTTACGGCTGTAAAAACTTACGAAGATAGTAAATATAATTATTATCAAAGCGTATTTCAATCCGGCGAGTTTCATACATTCGCAATAGTTGGCGACAATAAAACTGAAACAATAAATATTCAAAATCCAGTATGCGGCGATGGCATACAGCAGAATGGAGAAACGCCGGCAAACTGCTGTATCGATGCTGGTTGTCCGGTAAATCAATACTGCATTGGAACTGTTTGCAGAGAAACAAACTTATGCGGAAATAACATTTGTGAGAATGCTGAAACTTTATTCAATTGCCCCGCAGACTGTTCTCGCGATATATTATTATCCCCTGGATATTTCTTTTTAGTTTCCATTATAATATTAACTGGGATTTTAAGTTTGAAATGGTTTGTATCGCATAGAGAACGTCAAAAACCTGTAACGAAATACGCAAAGTGGAAAAAATCTAATCGATAATTATAGTTCTGCCGTGTTTATTTTTGAACTGCTGAATTGAATCAAGAGCTTCCTTAACTTCCTGCAAATGCTCTTCGTGCTTGCTAACTTGCGAATGTATTTCGTTAAGTTTATTTGGCGCATCGCTAAGCTTTGACATTTTTGATTCGAGAGCTTCAACTTGATTCATTACATCAACTAACTTACTAATATATGCATTAGTTTTATCATTGATTTGATCAAATCGTTTTATAAAAATTCTTGCTGTATCTTCTACTTCTGCTGTGGATTGATTAACTTCTCTTTGTGTTTTTTCAACAGCTGTTGCTTTGGTACTTAAATTTTGCATAAATTTATTTGCTCTTGAAATTTCTTTTGAAGATTTCTTAGTATGTTCATGCGACTCATCTATTTTGATAGCGAGTTCCTGTAAAAACTTCTTATGAAGATTATCTTGTTTGACTGCTTGTTCGCTTAAAATCTTTATTTCTTTCCATATATTTGCTACATCAGATTCGAGCTTACTTAATTTGGTTTTACCAGAAACTTTTCTAACCATAGTATAGATAAGCTATAATTAGGTATATAAAATTTACTTGTAGAATAAATTTTCTGGATCGCTAGCGCGGTATATAAAATCTTCTGGATTTTCTGAACCGCTAGCGCGGTATATAAAATCTTTCACGGAAGAATGGATTTTCTGGACCGCTAGCGCGGTAAAATATTGTTCCGCTACTCAGAGTAGTTAATATCTATTACTCCGGGCAGTTCTGCGGCAGCTTCTACAAACGCCTGCGGAGTTTTAAGCTTCTCACCCTGTTTCATATCAAAATATTCATAGAATTTTTTTGTTGGCTGCAGCCATTTGCTCAATCCAGATTTACTTGATTCTACATAGCCTTTCTCAATGAGCGTCTTAATATGTGTATACGATTTGTTGGAGCGCACTCGTACAACATCACATTGTCTTGAGCCGCCTCTCCACGCAATATAAGCTAAAGTTTCTAAAACTGCTCTATCGAATTCTGGCTCTGCTGCTTCTTTTACGATGGTTGTATGCTCATCTTTAATCCTAAGTTTCCAAATATCGCCAGCATCAAGCAGTTGCAATCCAGCTTCTCGTTTTACATAATCCTGTTGCAAGTCTTGAAGCGCATTCTTGACAGTAGACGTGAAACCCAAATTTACTTTATGAGCTAAAACCTGTATACTTACTCCTTCTGGCATACAAAATAATATTGCCTCTAGCTTTGCTTTCAAATCGCTATTAACTTGAATTTTACTTGCGCTTTTTTCTGGCTGTTTTGGCTGACTTTTTGTTTTTACCACTTTTATTTCTCCTTACTTTCCCGGATTTAATTCTGACATCAGGAAGCTGTTCTTTAATTATTTCTTGGGGTTTAATCGCATCTTCTATATCTTCGCGTTTTAATTTCTTGCTTAATTCCTCTTCATTTATATCTACATAAATTTTT
>JAGVWH010000002.1 GCA_018304365.1 Nanobdellati archaeon | reverse complement strand
GCCATAGGACTTGTTGCATCTATTTCACTCCAGTTAGCCAGTACCGCGGCTTTGAAACCTGGTGTTACATTTGCCCACTCATCTTCCCAATTCTTAAAGAACGTATTATTACCAACTAAAGTCAGCTCTGCTTTGCCTGCAGTTTCATTCCAGGCAAGACTTCCTGCTATTGCATCTTTATTAGGATTAAATACAGGAACGATTTGGTAACTTCTATTTACTTCGAATTGGATTAATCTTGGATTGCCATCCACACTATTGCTTTTCGGCGTTACTGCCAGCTCGTAAATTGTCTTGTCTTCTAATGTTGATGTATCTATTGTTCTATTTGCATTTTCCTGCTTACTATCAAAAGCCCCGTCAACAGGCAGCAAGCTTCCGCTAAGAACATTCGCTTGGCCAACTTTTCTTATTTCATATTCAAGATCTTGAATATTTGTATCGTTATCTTTAGCAGCGCTATTTATCTTTAATAAATCATTAACTGGATTATAACTCGCATTTAAACTTTCTATAAACGCCAGCGCATCTCCAATTTGTACTTGTTTCTTATATTGTAACTCATTTGCGCCCAAGGCATTTTTAATGTCTACAGTTACATTTGCAGGTTGGGGCGCAATTAAAGATGCATCGAAAGTTTCGTTTAAATTTATAGATGTTATATTAAGTTCATTATATTCTTTTGTTAATTCGAAATTGTCTCCAGTTAATTTAATTGCAACATCAGTTATGTCTGTGTGATCTTTTTCGCCAATTACTTCTACGTTGAATATTTTATTATCATTTGTATAAACATTATAAATTGCGGTTATGGCGTGATCTTCTACAACAATATCAATATTTGACTTGAACTCTTGTCCTAAGTTATCTTTTACAATAACATCAAGAGCATAAGTTCCTGCATCTGTTTTGCTCGCATTTATGTCTCCAGATATAGTTCCTTTTTGCGTGTCAACATTGTTAACGCGATTAATATCCAGGCCAGTGCTTATTACTGAAACAGATTTGACATCGTTATCTATAGCATCATAGTTTATTTTATAGTCCCAGGTATCGTGTCCAGTTTGTGTGAAATTTACATCTACCTTTATTAAATCGTTAAGAGTGTTAATTGTTTTTTCTACAGAAACATTATGTATGCCGTCAGTCGCATAAAATACTAAAGGAATATCTCCTATATCTTCTTCAAAATCCCATCTAACATTTCTTACAAAGTCTTTTGTTTTTAGAGATTCAATTAATAATGATGTGTCTGTATCTGTTCTATAAACTTCAACTGAATTTAGATTATTATCTATACCGCTGGCGCGTATGTCAAATTCATATTCATCTCCGCCGATATTTTTGACAGCGATGTCCATAGTTGGAGGAAAGTTTGAATGGAAGTTTGCAGTTGGATTATTTTCAGATGTTAAACTTGGATCATCTGCATCCCAAGCTACAGCGCTAAATGTATAGTTACCTGGCTGGAAATCTTTTTCATTAATTATTTCCTCAAATTTATCTGTGTTGACAATAGCATAACTATTTCCATCCAATAAAATTTCTATTCCACCAACGCCGGTATCTTTGTCGGTTGCTGTTGCACTTAACATATGTTCTCCTGGCTTACCGGTCGGAATTACTCTAACAGATGTAATTTCTGGCTTTTCATTTACTACATCTGGTTTCTTAGTTATATTTGCCCAGAATGTTTGGTAATCTTCTTTGCCAACTTTATCTTTTACACTGGCATTTAACAAATAATTTCCTTCGTTATCAAAACTTATTTCAAAAGCTCCAGTATCATTGCCACCTTTTGAGCTTTTAATTATTTGTTTTGTATCTTCATATTTCAAATCTCTGTCAATTTTATCTCCATACTTAGCAATATCATTATCTGCTACGTGCATTGGCACAAGTATAGTTTGCCCTGTAACCGCTTCTTTGTCAGCAATATGACTTAAGCTTGGAGCAATATCTGTTTTGAAGGTCCAATCTGGATAATTTGGATCGATTGGAGTGTCAGGATTATCCGGACCTGGTCCAGGTCCCGGAGGTTCGTTAGGTGTATATTTTATAATGCCGCCTCCGAATGCTGCTGCAGCAGCAACTCCTACAACGGCTGCGGCTGCGCCAAGTTTCATCATTAAGGCTTGACGGTCTTCTCTCTTTTTTCTTTCCTCTTCTGCCAAAGTTGCTGCCCCTGCAACGTCTAACATTCTTTCAATTTTAGATGCAGGTCTTCCAAGTCCTAAAGTATCTCTTTTCTTTTGCGCAATTACTTCTTCTTGGATTGCATTCTCATCAGCTTCGCTAAGATAAGTTCCGCCAATACCTCGTTTTTGTTTTTCTGCTAATTGTTCGGATGTTAATTCCTTGCCAGTTCGTGGATCATAATCTTCTCCCAATGTAGATGCTGGATTTTTAGAGCTAGCTAGCCTTTCCGCATATTCCTGTCCACCTTCATCATCGTCTTTACTTACTTTTCCAGTTTCCAATTCATCAATAGTATTTTTTAATATTTGTTTAACTTCTGTAAGTTGCTCCGCGTCTGTTGGTGCTCTAGCATTGCCATAGCTATCTTCTGGTCTCAATTCTTCCGGCGTTGATTTCGGAGCTCTTGGTGTTAATTTCAAATCTTCTGGTGTTGCTCCAATTTCACTTTCTTGCTGTTTGCCTTGGCCTTGTTTAACCATTCCGATTATTGGAAAAGCTAAAGTACTGATTAAAGCTGGGGAACAAATGCCTCGAATATGTTCAGAAACATAATCATCTAAAGTTGGTTCAATTGTATCAAAATTTACAGATGCAATTGCATTTCCGTTTGGTTTAACTTTTTTCTTAACTACTTGCGGAATTGCACTTACCAACGTATGACCTTGATATTCGCCTGCATTGTAGAGAAATGCATTTCCTTCTCTGCTGAGCTTAAAAAATAAAGGTTCGACAACTCTTAATTTATCGTTTCTCGCATCTATTGTATCTATAATACTAGAATTTCCGTGCCAAACTAAATCCGCTGCTAAATCAGCAGCATCTTTTGCTAAGTTTTTTGGTTTGCCGATATGCTTTATTTGGTATCCAAAATTGGTTTTTTCTATAGAAAATTTATGTTCTAAGCCAGTTTCTTTTATTACATTGGCTAATTCAGAGACAAGTCCTTGGACCGCATTAAATCGCTCTAATATGGGGTTGTCAGCGGCTCTGCTATATTGTTTTACCATATTGCAACTATATACTTTACCTTTAAAAGGCTTACTTTAAACCTCTCATAAGGCAAACTATTTTAGGCGGATTACAGATAAATGGCTTATGGTCGCTCGCGGACAGGCGAATATTATTGGCTTTTTGCTCATAGTAGCCATCTCTACTTCGCTCGTTGCAACGGTTTATTTGTGGGCCTGGCCAAATATAGAAAAGGCACAGAATGTAGACGAAGTTATGCGGATAGAAAACAGATTTTCTGAATTGCATTCGGCTGTCAAAAAAGCTGCAAATGAGCAGACTACAACTGCTACGCCTTTTACTATAAAAAAAGGAACATTATGGGTTGATGGCAATAATAGTATTCGTTATGAGGCTAATCTCAAATTAGATATACCATTCCAGCCGCAAGTTATAATTGGAAATGTAAATAAAACTGAATTTGGTATACTTGGAATAGACGATGCGGCTTATTTAGAAAGATCTGCATCGGTAAAATACAGACTACACTATATAGTATTGAAAAATCCTGATATAGATGATTCATTCAATAATCATACTATTATTTTATTA
The DNA here is from genome assembly GCA_018304365.1 of Nanobdellati archaeon. Lineage (GTDB taxonomy): Archaea > Nanobdellota > Nanobdellia > UBA10117 > UBA10117 > JAGVWH01. The sequence goes on along the minus strand of JAGVWH010000002.1, from coordinate 12,064 downwards.
GGTAACATAAGCAGAGTTAATAGTCAGATAGCTGCCGGTCCCGGAGATCATACAATCGTGGCGAGATGGCTAAGGGAAAATCGTTCGTATACCGTTCCGTTTGGTCTGGATGCCAATGGGGTTTTAGTAAACGCCAATACTATTGCTCAAATAATAGAAATTGATATAATATGAAATCCGGTCAACAAACAATATTGTATGCACTTATTGTTCTAATGGTTTCTTTCGTAATTATGATGGGTGCTTTCGGAGTTTCAGAAGTGCTGAAAACTAATACAGCTAAAAATGTTGGTGAAAAAATAATTAATAATATTTTCGCGCAAATAGAAGATACGCTGATTGAATTTAAATTTTACAACACTTCTGCAAATTTAACTAGTGTTTCTAGAATCATAGAAATTCCGAAAAGACTCGGCGATCAAGAATATCTCATTTACGCAAAAGGAAATGACACTGTAGTAATCAAAACCATAGGTCCTACCGCGATATTAAAAGAAGCTAATATGACTAATATTTGGGCTGTAAATTATGTGGGCACGGTACATTCTATTTGCGGACAAATAGTAATTGAATACGTAAACGGCTCGCAAAAAATAAATCTTAAGTGCAACCGCGATCAAAGTCTTGAACGTCCTAATTATAATTACACAACAGATGCTGGCGGAGGAGGAGAAGTTTAGTCGGATAGTCTTAAATATATCACTAAAATAGCGTAAAAGGGCCACCATGAGCAGTGTATTAAAACGAATCTTTAATAGAATAAAGAAAGACGACGGAAAAATTATTTTAGATGATAATACGCATATCAAAATAGTAAAAGAAACTAGCAAATTAATTCCGTTACCGCGGGCACATTTAGTTCCAACGAGTGCGCGGGAAGATTATCTGTCAAACATAAGGGTTGTTAAGGAAAGTTATCCATTAGTTACAACTAATTTAAACAATGTAAAACATATTGTAGCGAGTGCGCACATTTCATTCAATCCTTTAGTAAATCAGCTGACCTACAATCTTTATGAGCCGCAGCTGGACAACAATTTGCGCGATTTGGTAGAAAAAACGCTGACAGAATTACACAACAGATTAGAAGTTGGACTTAATCATCTTGGTGCGAAAAAAGAAGTATACAATTATGTAGATCAAAAAATTGATGAGATATGGACAGAACTTAAAGTAAATATATCAGATACAGATACTATAAAAGCTAAATATTTTATTTTTAGAGATACAGTTGGGCTTGGAAAAATTGAAGCATTAATGCGCGATCCAAATCTTGAGGATATTTCGTGCGATGGTATTGGCTTGCCAGTTTTTATATTTCATAGAAATCCGTTATACGGAGAGCTGCCGACGAATATTTCTTTTGACAGCAAAGATGAATTAGACTCATTCGTTATGAAACTTGCACAAAAAACTGGTCGAACTGTTTCAGTTGCTTCTCCTCTTTTAGATGCAGCACTTCCGGATGGAAGTCGTATACAAATAACATACGGCACAGATATTGCAAGAAAAGGTTCAAATTTCAGCATTAGAAAATTCTTCAAAGTTCCAATGACTGCTGCTGATCTAGTCGGATATGGCACTGCAGATCCGATGATGCTAGCATACTTATGGTTAGCAATAGAAGAACAGCAATCTATTTTGGTTGCTGGTACAACTGCTGTTGGAAAAACAACTTTCCTAAATGCTATTGCCGAGTTTATCTATCCCACTATGAAAATTGTTTCCATAGAGGATACTCCTGAATTGCAACTAATGCATACTAATTGGACACCACAAGTAGCACGAAATGGTTTTGGTCCAAAGAAATATGGCGAAATTAGTATGTTTGATTTGTTAAAAGCGTCTATGAGGCAGCGTCCCGATTACATAATAGTTGGAGAAGTAAGAGGTGTAGAAGCTAATGTTTTGTTTCAAGCTATGGCTACAGGCCATCCATCTTTATCGACATTGCACGCTGACAACATAAATGCAGTAATTGACAGATTAACAACTCGGCCAATTAATTTACCAATGAGCTTACTCGAAAATCTTGACATAATTGTATTTATGGAAAAAGTTAAAATGCGCGGAAGATTTAGCAGAAAAGTCGGGCAAGTATTGGAAATAGAAAATTACGACAGGGAAACTAAAAAATTAAACACTAATGAAGCATTCAATTGGGATTCGGTAAACGATATTTTTATTGCGCATAATTCATATGTTCTAACGAAAATCGCTAAGCGTCAAGGATGGACAATGAAACAAGTCCACGATGAGCTTTTGAGAAGAGCTAACGTTATAAGATGGCTACAGCAGAAAAAAGTTAGCGGTTTCAGAAACGTTTCGAATGCAATTAGAATGTATTATTCCAATCCAATAGAACTTGCAAAGCAAATGGAGGGATAATGGCGGATTTTTATTCCTTATCTTTTGATTTATTTTCGCCTCTTGTTAAAAAGTATTCTAAATATTTTGAAAGGCTTGAAACTGATTTACGAAGGGCGCGTATAAATGTAAGAAAAGATTATTGGGGATCATTTATCATATTGGTTATGGTTTTGACTTTTATTTCTATTTTAATAGTTGGTCTGCCATTTGCATTGCTGCTTGGCAATTTTCAATTTATGCCAATGGTAATTTTTTCAGCTGTATTAATAGGAATTACTATAAGTTCTGGGGTTCTTACATATTTTTATCCAGCTATTATAGCTGGAGAAAGACAGAAAAAAATAGACAACACATTACCTTTTTCAACAATTTATATGTCTACTATTGCGCGCTCTGGTTTTCCACCGCAAGATATTTTCAAAATGATTTCCCGCTTCAAAGAATACGGTGAAATTTCTACCGAAGCTCAGCAAATATCGCGAGATGTAGAAACACTCGGCTTGGATTTGCCATCTGCACTTACTCGCGCAATTAATCGTTCGCCGAGCCAATATTGGGGCGAACTTCTTGCAGGAATTAGGACAACTATAACTCTTGGCGGGGATTTAGGACAATTCTTGGCGGAAAAAACTAATGGCTTTGTTGCAGATTACAAAAGACGCTTAAATGAATTTAGCAATTTACTTTCGTTGTTGATTGAGATATACATAACTATTGTTGTAGTTGGAGCTGTATTTTTCGTGGTCGTAACTTCAATTATGCTTGCTGTTGGCGGTGTTCCTGTTGCAACTGTAAAAGCATTAAATTATGCGCTGGTATTAATCGGCTTGCCAATATTAACTGCCGCATTTATATTATTGATGAAGGGGGCATCCCCGCTGGAGAACTAATGAAATTTGATTTTAATAAACTGTTAGATAAAATTCCTGATACTATATTTGGAATAAAAATAACAAAACATAAAATAAAGCTAATGCTTATAGTTCTTCCGCTGCCATTCATAATAACTTCACTTCTTATTTTATTAGAGCAGCCTACGTCGCTTATAATTGGAATATTTCTGATAACGATATTAATGGTATTTATGCCATATTTCTTGGCTGGATTTTTAGAATTTAGAGAAATTTCAGATGCAGAAAGTAATTATCCTGCATTTATTAGAGATTTAGCGCAGGGAATTAGTTCTGGAATGTCTTTGCCTACAGCTATAGAAGCCACTGCTCATTCAAAATATGGGACACTTACAACTCATATTGCTAAATTACACAGCAGAGTATCTTGGGGTATTCCATTTCCGCAGGCTTGGAAAAAATTCTCGGAAGATTTAGCTGATTCGCAAATGATAAACAGAGTAAATGGCGTAATACTTGAAGCGTTTATGGCTGGTGGTGATGTCGGAAATATTCTTACATCTTTATCAACCGATGTAAATCTCTTAAGGAGACTAGAGTCGGACAAAAAATCACTAATGACTCAGCAAATTATGATTATGTATGTAATATTTTTTATATTTATGGGAATACTTGTAGCCTTACATTCTATTTTAACACCAATTTTATTTGTACAAAAAGTCGGTGTGTTTGGCGGAATTTCATTGAGGCCGACAGAAAATATTGGAACAGATTATTTCAAAACGTTATTTTTGCTTCTAACAATAGTGCAGTCAGCAAGTATGGGTATAATGGCTGGACAAATCGCTGAAGAAAAACTAATTGCGGGATTTAAACACGTAATGATAATGCTAGCAATAGGTCTCTTTACATTTTTTGTTTTTATATTTCCAACAAATCTTGTACTAGAAGTATCTATATATCCGCCAGTGATTCCAAGCGAACAAGAAATAACTATAAGCGGATCTGTTTCTTTCGACGCTTCGCCTGCGGGCGGAGCAAGAATAGATATAATTTTACCAGACAAAAACATAATTTCAACGTTTGCTGATGCGGCTGGAGATTTTTCGACCGCGTTTAAAGCTCCGCTACAACCGGGAAATTACCCTTTAGTCATTACTGCAACATACTCTAGCGAAAGTGAAACTAGAATAGAATACGTTCAAGTTATAATATAATGAAAACTTTAAGAAATAAAGGCCAATCATATGCAGAATATATAATAGCTATTTTCTTATTCATAGGAATATTAATTTTCCTTTTCTCTTCGATTTTTGTAAGAACACAGCAGGAATCAACTGCAATCGATGAACAAACAAATTGCGGAAAAGCAAACGCAATAGCTGATTCGCTTTTGAAATCCTGTGGAAACCCGCCTAATTGGGATACTGTTGGAACAGTAACAAGAATCGGTTTGACAAATTGTACTGATTATATTGTAACGCAATACAAATGGGGGAAAGCTAAAGCTCAGCTCAAAGCTAATAACACATATATCGGCGTTCCTATTGGAAATGTGAGCTGGAGAATCAGTTACGAAGGCTATGCTTTTAGTAAAGTAAGTGATGCTAGCGGTTTAGGCACTTGCGATGATGTAAAGGTCTTTAATAAAACAGGAGTTGTAATATGTAGAAGTGGAGGCAATACAACACAAATACATGTAAATTCGACCTCTCCCGGCATTGCATATTTACTATTATATTTTCCTAATATAACTGCGGGCGCTGGCGGTATAACTATGGCGACAGATTCAAGCGCAAATACAGAAAGCAATGATCAAGCTATTGCTTCGAATGTCGATAATGGTACTTTACTTGAACTAATATTACGAACAGATAAATCAGATAGGGACACTCCTAAAATACATAGATTATCGGGAGGATCTTTTCCAAAAACATTTACATACTTTGAGAATTATTATTTTGAATCCAGAACAAACAAAGATCTTCCGTTTTATTTGGGCAACACCTCTCTAAGAGATTCGATCGGACCGAAGCCACTCAATCCTTCTGGATTATGTAAGGTCCAGCGTGGTGGCGAAATAGTAATGATGAAGGATATCAACACAAGAATAGATAGTTTTCCTGTTAGATTTACAATCGAGGCATGGTCGTAATGAAACGCGGATATTTTTATTTCATTGAGATTATTTTGATTATTTTATTAGTAACATTAATTTGGATCAATCTTCCAGTTAGCCAGCAAAGCTTTACTTATTTGGAAGATCAACAAAATCTAAAAGAACGGGGCTTTCAAGTTCTGAGAGCCTTGGGAGACAAACATATACTTGAAACTAATTCGAGCAATCTTAGTGCAAATACTGTTGACTATAATAGTTTACGTCTCGATATTAGACATTCATTCCCGAAAACTGTTGATATGCGAATTGAATATGTTGTAAATGGAACATTTTGCCGCTCTGAATTTGGACAATTATCAACCTGCGGTATTAATAATACTCCAAATAATATTTCTGCAGTTACAGCGCAATACACCATTACTAAGCAACACTATCCTTATACTATAAAATTATATTTATGGAGGGTATTCGATGCAAATAAAAAATAAATCAGGACAATTTTTTATAATTGCTATAGTACTTATATATTTAGCCATAATTTCTATTTTCTTTTACGTAAGAAGTTCTGAGGAAACATCTGTAAATTTCTTTGTTGAAGATTATTCACTCGATATGGATAATATAATTAACGCAATCCAGCAGAGAAACAAATGGATGCAAGGATCTACCATTTACGATCATTGGCTTCTAGACCCCTCGTTTGAAAAACGCAAAAGAGTTAGCGTAACTTGCAATGATGGTTTTGTCCATGGCGATCCATCGCTAATAAAATACCCTTTAAATATTTTAGCTACTGATACTAGAAACTGCTCGAAAGAAGTGCGAGTTGTTTCTGCACAAAATACTGGTGGTGTAAATAATGCAGGTGGTGATGTTCAATCAAGTGTAAATTCTTCAACAGCACCTTGTACAGTATATTGGAACATTACGTGCGGCAGTCCGCTCCCACATACACAGCATTTCTATGTTTATTGGGATAATAAATACACTGAAGCTCCGCCACCAGCAGATTATAGCAGACATATTATAGATTTAAGCGGTGTAGATGTAATAGGTTCAAAAACAATAGTAACCGGCCCAATTGAAATTAGTCCAGCAATACAATTATGCGACCATTTTGAAAGTATTTATCTGAAAAGGGGTATGTGGCTAAACTGTACATCTACGTTTAAAGTCAATCCTTATGATCTTACTGCTCCAGATATTAACTTTTATAATGACTCTGGAAACAGATCCGTAGTACAATTAGAAGTACGCACCACTAATTTCTATTTCAACGGGTCAATTACTTAATTTCTTTCTCGCGAAAACTAAAAAGGCGGTGTGACCTAACATATTATGTTCCGGACGCGCGATATCTCCTGCAATTTTCCATTCTCTTTCCAAAACTTCGAGAACTCTACTTAATTTAAATTCCGAATTTTTCAATTCATCTACAAATTTTACAACTTGTGTAGCTTGAGGCAAATAAGCAACTAAAAATCCGTTTTGTTTTAGCGCTTTTTGTGCTACAGGAATAGCCTGCCACGAATCTTTGAAATCTAAAGTAACCAAATCTAAATTCTTTTCTGATATGCCTAAAAGTATATCTTTATTTCTTAACTTAATATTTTTTAATTCTAATTTCTCAAAGTTTTTCTTCGCTATATCTGCAAACTCTTCCCGTCTTTCGTAAGTTACTACTTTTCCATTTGGACCAACTATATATGCCATATAAGCTGCGAGCCATCCACTTCCAGCGCCGGCATCAACAACTTTATCTCCTGGTTTTAAACCAGTATAAAATACAATAGAAGCCATATCTTTTGGCAGTATTACTTGCGGCCCTCTTTTGAAACTTCTTAATGCGTCTTGAAAGTTATCCATTATATAAACTGCAATACATAACATTTAAAACTTATTCAAGGTGATGCATTATATGAACTTCGAAGCTGTGAGCTCTTTTTGGGATAAACATTACAAAAAACTTACAATTATAACTATTATTATCTTAATAGTCTCGCTTAGTATTCTTGGATTTTCAAAAATTAATACTGGAGAATTTATACAAAAGGATTTTTCTCTTAAGGGGGGTTTGCTAGTAACAGTACAAACTGTTCCCGCACTGAGTTTAGACGATTTGAAGACTGCTTTAGCAAATGAATTGAAAGAAGAAGTAAATGTAAGGGAACTTAGAAGTTTATCATCTGGCGAGAGCAGCGGATACATAATAGAATTTGAAAGTCTCAGCCAAGATAGAGCTTTAGCAGCTATAGAAAAAACACTCAATATAAAATTACAGGATAATTATACAATAGAGGAAGTCAGCAGCCAGCTCGGAGAAAGTTTTCTAAGAAGTACGATAAAAGCAATAATAGCTGCTTTTATTATTATGGCTATAGTAATTTTTATTTATTTCCGCGAGTTTATTCCATCCATAGCTGTACTTCTCGCTGGTTTTTCTAATCTAATAGGTGTCTTGGCTATTATGAATATCTTTGAAATTAAATTATCAACTGCTGGAGTAGCTGCTTTGCTTATGGTAATTGGTTATTCTGTCGATACCGATATTTTGCTGTCTACGAAAATGTTAAAGCGAACTGATATGTCTTTGAAAGAAAGAATACACAGCTCTTTCAAAACAGGAATGACTATGCAAGTAACTGCCATAATTGCCCTTGCTGTTTTATACATATTAACACCAGCGCTTCTTTTGAAACAAATTGCAATAATACTGATAATTGGTTTGCTTTTCGATATTCCAAATACTTGGATACAAAATACTGGAATAATTCGACTTTATTTAGAAACTAAAGGCGGTAAACAATGACAGCATTAGAAAAAGCAAAAGAAATATTTATGTCGTGGCGAGTACTGTTATTAATAGCTGTAATAATATTATCTATAATTGCTATAAGTCCGCAATTTGAAACCAAAGGTGTTGTAATAACCTCGGTTGCAACTAATTCGAGTGCTGAAATAAATGGGTTAACTGCGAATACAATTTTATACGATTTAAACGGAGAGCAAATAAATTCAGTTCATGATTATTCGGCAGCTGTTGACAACATAAAAGCAAAAGATATAGTAAAATTTGGAACGAGTAGCGGCGGATTTTCATTTATAGCCGAATCAAATATACTGGGGGAAATTGACTTAGGTATAACTATAGATAAAGTTCCTGAATCGAATTTGAAGTTAGGTCTTGACCTTGTCGGCGGTGTGCGAGTTTTATTACAGCCAGATGAAGAGTTAACAAATCAAGAATTTCAAGACATAGTAGATATAACTCAAAGGCGTCTTAATGTTTATGGCTTAAGCGATATACACGTACGACAAGTTAGCGACTTGGAAGGTGAGTCATTCATATTAGTTGAACTTGCGGGAACATCTAATAAAGATATTGTAAAAACGCTGGTGCAACAAGGAAAATTTGAAGCAAAAATAGCTAACGAAACTGTTTTCGTTGGTGGTGTAGATGTAAAGTCTGTATGCAGATCTGCAGACTGTTCTGGCGTACGAAGCTGTTCGCAAATATCTGATGGAACTTACGCATGTAATTTTGAATTCAGAGTTGATATAAGTCCTGAAGCAGCAAAAAGGCACGCTGACATTACAAAAGATTTAACAACGCAATTTATCGGCGGCAGTCAATATTTATCTGAACGACTCGATTTATATTTAGATGGAGAATTAGTTGATAGTTTATTAATTTCGGTTGGCTTGAAAGGCCAAGAAACAACAAGCTTCACCATACAAGGTCCTGGCAATGGTCCTACAGAAGAAGTAGCACTAAATAATGCTCTTGACAATATGCGAGAACTGCAAACTGTTTTGATAACTGGATCTCTGCCAGTTAAATTAAATATTGTAAAAACCGATTTCGTATCTGGAACATTAGGAGAAGATTTTTTTAATACAACCATTACAGCCATAATAATAGCTATTCTCGCGGTTGGCGCTATAGTTTTTGTACGTTATAGGAAATTAAAGATTGCTTTGCCAATACTGATTACTGGACTTTCTGAAGTTCTAATAATACTTGGATTTGCAGCATTGGTAAAATGGAATTTAGATCTCGCTGCTCTTGCTGGAATATTAGCGGCGGTTGGTACTGGAGTTGATTCTCAAATTGTTATAACAGATGAAGTTCTGCACGGAATTAAAACACTATCAACTTGGAAGGAAAGAGTATCACGTGCATTTTTCATAATATTCGGCTCATATTCAACAGTAGTAGCAGCTATGTTGCCACTGTGGTTTATGGGCGCTGGTTTATTGAAAGGTTTCGCAATAGTAACAATACTTGGAGTAAGCATTGGTGTTTTCATAACGCGTCCTGCTTATGCCAAGATAATAGAAGTTCTGCTCAAGTAACCCATAGCAAATTGTAAATTGCTTGCCTTCCTAACCTAAGTTAGGAAAGTTTATAACGTAGTTCACCTGAATAGAGAAAGTCATATGGCAGCGCTTAAATGTCCGCATTTAGCTGGTCATCATTGGAGAAGTAATTGAGATGGCAGCGCTTAACTTCATTAGCTGGCCATCACTGGATTGAAAATATATGGTTTTAGAAGATATAATTCCGGGAGTTGTAGCAGAAAGAAAACCGTGGGAAATGCTGCCGATTGCGTTTCTCTATGCTACGGCCGCTATCTTTCTTTCGCAGTGGATATTTCCAGCCTATGCCGCAATAGTAGCTGTTTTTCTTACAACTATAGCGAGTCTTCCATTAATGATTAATGTACTGAGTATAGAAAAAGATAAGGAAGAAGGTGTTCACGCATACATAAAAGATATGTTTGTATCTATGTTTGATAAAAAGGGTACGCGCGGTAAAATCCTTGAATTTTTCGTATTCCTATTTTTAGGCTTAACTTTAGCAACTACTTTTTGGTTTGTAGTTCTACCTCAAGATTTAGCTCAAAATTTATTCTATATTCAGATTAACACAATACGCGACATAAATATAGATTTATCTGGAGCGAGCGTATTACAAGCATATTTTAGTAAAATTATGTTAAATAATATAAAAGTTCTGACATTTACAATTTTATTTTCGTTAATTTATGGTGCTGGAGCTATATTTATTCTGGCTTGGAATGCTTCTGTAATAGGTGTGGCTATGGGCAGCTCAATTAAAAATGCAGCAATACACTATACAGAACAAATAGGTTTACCCTACATCGCGGGATACTCTACTGCTGTAACTGTCGGATTATTGAGGTACCTAATACACGGAATTCCAGAAATAATGGCTTATTTTGTAGGCGCTTTAGCTGGCGGAATGATATCTCTAGCAATAATTAAACGGGAATATGAGAGTCCAAAGTTCAAAGAATCATTGAAACATATAGTTGGATTGCTTATTTTCGCTATTGCTTTGCTTTTGGTAGCGGCTCTTATTGAAATAAATATATCGCCACTTATACCTTTGCACAGATAAAAATACTTATATCACTTGCTGATATCGATTTTATATGACTGAGAACAAACTTATATTGTCTAAATATGATTTAGCATTTATTGGTGTACTTGCATTCGCTGTTGCCATTCGTTTGTATTTCTTTTACATTACTCAAGACCAAGCACTATGGTGGGATGGCGCCGAATATATGAATATGGCTAAAGATTTCGCTGGAACATATAGTGCTGAATGGTGGCCAGGCCGTCCGATTCTTTTACCTCTTATCTGGGCAGGAATGTTAAAACTAGGGTTGGGTGAATTAAGTTTGAAATTCATCGTTACACTTTTTTCAATAGCTGGAATATTTTTCACATATTTGATAATAAAAGATATGTATGATAAGAAAACAGCTATAATCACCACTCTTTTGCTGTCTGTATTTTGGATGCATCTTTTTTATTCCGCTAGAATTCTAGTTGATGTGCCATCGTTAACTATGTGGACCGTAATCCTTTACTTTTTTTGGAAAGCTGTCAATACACACCAGTCAAAATATTACGCGCTCACCGGAATATTAATTGCGCTTGGAACGCTTCTAAGATTTCCAACTCTAATAATTGGCGCAGTCATATTGATTTATTTGCTTGCTACCGAACGCCATAAATTTTTGTTGGATAAAAACTTCTGGATTATGGGTGCTGGAAGTATAGCTATAATAATTCCATATTTCATATGGGCTACTTTAAAATTTGGAAATCCAATATACCAATTCGTTTACGGCGGCGGGGCGGCTGGACAAGCAATAGGATTACCTTCTATTTTGACTTATCTAAATTTATTTCCGTTTTATTTCCAAATTCCCGGAATTATAATTTTCGTAATTGGATTATACATGTTTTCCGATGTAATAATGAGTATAGATCTTTTAAATAAAGAAACTGGAGCGAAAATCCGCGCTAATTTTCTAATACTTCTTTGGCTGCTAATTCCATTATTTTATTTTGCTACTCAGACGCGGGCTGAAGAAAGATATATTATGTTCATATTTCCAGCTGCATTTTTAATCATAACTAGAGGCTTGTTTTATATTGAAAATTTTGTAAAAAAATTAAACTTAAATTTAGCTAAAATAATAACAATAGTATTAATTGTAATAATGGTGCTTATGCAAATTAACTTCGCAAATACCTCTATAGTCAAAAGCTCAACTTCTTATATGCCGGTTAAGGATGCGGGCATCTGGATTAAGGAAAATTCTCCTGAAAATCTTATAGTTTATACTATGTCTGTTCCGCAAATACAATATTATGCAGAACGAACTACACTTAGTTATGGTGG